>JBITAC010000001.1:0-28381 GCA_044439905.1 Phycisphaerales bacterium JB063
GCAATAACATCCGCGCCAAGCGCCGTCGCTACCCATCTACGGTCTGCACGAAGTTGGGCCACGGGCCGTGCGACATCGCGGCTTCGTAGAGCTCGTGCATCTGTGCCGCACACCGGTCCCAGGTGTATTGTTCTTCAACCAGAGCGCGTCCGCGCTGCCCCATCGCGCGGCGTTCGGCCTCGTCAAGCGACATCGCTGCATCCATCGCCTGCCGGATCGCTTCGGCCTCGACATCGACCCACCAGCCACACGACCGCGTCGCGAGTTCCTCCCACGGCGCGTCCTTCGTTGCGATCACCGGCGTCCCGGCCGCGAGCGCCTCGATCACCACGATCCCAAAGTTCTCCCAATCCGAGGGCAGTACTAGCAAGTCGCAGCCCGTCAGCAGATCAGTCTTCTCTTGCCCATAGACAGGCCCGGTCCACGTCACCGAGTCGCACTGCCCGGCTTGCTCAAAGCTGCGCCTCGCCTGCGCCTCATAACCCGCATCAGGCCCGGCGATCATCAGCTGCCAATCGGGGTGTCGGGGCGCGAGCTCGCTCCACACCTGAGCCAAACGAGACAGCCCCTTCTTGGCATGAAGCAGGCTGAGGAACAACACGCGGTGCTGCTTGCCCGGGCAGGGGTAACGCGATTCAATCCGAGGCCTGGCTTGAGCGGCCCGATCGGTGTAATGATCTAGATTGACACCGATAGGAACGACCGCGATCGGTACGTCCAAACCATACGCGCGGACGTGCTCGGCCTCGGCGATCGATGTCGTGTGGATGCAGCTCGCGGCGTTCAGGTTTGCGTCCACAAACAGCCTCGCCATCGCCGCCTTGCGTATCCGGTTCTGCGCGAGCACCTGCGGGTAGAGCTGGCCGTGGGGCGAGATGATGAGCGGCTTGTCGTGGTGCTTGCTCAGCCGGCGGGCGTGCATATTGAGCAGGGTGCGCAGGCCGTGGATGTGGATCAGGTCGTAGTTGTGCGCGAGTGCGCTGAGCCGCATGTTCAGCCCATGGCTGTAGCCCGTCTGGATAGGCAGCGTCGGCCTGCGTGTGATGATGTGTAGCTTGTCCGAATAGGCGCGGGCGTCTTCGACGGTGTAGCGGTCCGTCATGCCCGAGACCGCGACGTCGATCCCTTTCGCCGCGTGGTGCGACGCCAGTTCCCACAGGTACCACGACACCCCGCCCGCCCGACGGGAGATCGACGCCGTGGTGTGCAGCACCCGTGCCGCGCGGTGCGTCGGCACGCATGGCTTCGAGTCAAGCTCCGGCTTGGGACGCGGTTTCACCGCACGCGCCGGGTTGCCCGAAACAATCATGCCCGGCTCGACATCCTCAAACACCACCGCACGCGCCGCCACCAGCGCGTTATCCCCCACCTTCAGCCCGGGCCCGATGAACGCCTCCGCGCAGATCCAGACCCCGCTGCCGACCGTGATCGGCAGACGCTTGAGCGGGAGGCTCGGCTGGGTGTAGTCGTGTGTCCCCGCGCACAGGTGCGTGTCCTGCGATACCACCGTGTGTGAACCGATGGTCACCGCCCCGAGGTTGTAGACGTTGACGTTATCGCCCAAGCAGCTGTACTCGCCCATCGAAAGCAGCCAGGGGTGTACCACCCGCACGCCCGGCCGGATGTTGCACGTCGGGTGGATCTCCGCGCCAAACAGCACCAGCCAAAAACGCCGCCACCGCGTCGAGCGCGGCAGCGCCATCCGGTAGATCGTCTTCGACACCAGCACCCACAGCGCACGCGACAGATACTCGCTGAGCATGTACGGGTACCTGCTCGTCGTGTTCAGCTGCTGGTAAAGGCGTTTATCCATAGGCTCCACCGATCAACTCCCCCCTGCGTCCGCCGCGTCTGATTCGTCGGTCAAATCGATCTGCAAGTGAGACTGTACCGCCTGCTCAAACGTCAGGCCGTCGCGCCTCATCGCGTGCTGCACGGAGTACACCTTCGCATCGACCAACGCGCGGTACCAACACCCCTGCAGAAAATGAAAGATAAGACCCGGCTTGCCGTCCAAAAACCCCAGCAACACGATGTACCGGACCCCGTACAGCATCAGCGCCCGCAGGATCGGTGGCGTTCGATAGTACACATGCTTCTTCAGCCAGCGGACCCGCCGGGCCTGGCCGCTGAGGCGCTGCGTCTGTGCCGTCGAGCCGCCGGCTTCGCGCCGCGCGATCAGCCGTTCCACCGCCTCACGCGACGCGTAGCGATTGTGCTTCTGTGTCCACCACGTCAACGAGTTCAGGTTGTCATCAATCAACGGCCCGGAGAAATCAACACACGCCCCGCCGTCCATCACGATGTGTTCATCCATCCACTTCTGCTCGCACCGCCCACGCCCCGCACGGAACAGCCGAAGCATCCGCCGCTCCCCGACCCCGCCAAAACGCATCCATCGGCCCATGAAATGCATCCGCCTCGGGCAACGCACCGCCCAGACCGTCTCCGGCAGCGCATCGAGCCGGCGCTTGATCTCTTCCGCCAATTCGGGCGTGACCCACTCGTCGGCGTCCAGCCGAAACACCCACGGCGTCGAAATCGCGCAGTGATCCAAGGCCCAGTTGAACTGCTCCGCCTGGTTCACAAACGGGTGCGCCACCAGCGTCGCCCCACACGCCTCCGCGATCTGTGCCGTCGCGTCTGTCGAGAAGCTGTCGACGACAAGCACATGCGACGCAAACGACCGCACACTCTCGATCGCCCGCCGCAGGTGGAGCTGCTCGTTGTAGGTCAGGATGATGACGGTGACGTCGGGCATAACAGTGCGTTGGTCGGTGTCGGTGTTCAAATGATCGGTTGCTCGATCGGGCGGTGTTCCGACGCGTCAAGCGCCGCGGCCAGTAACGCCATGTAGGCGAACAATACAACGAGTGCGAAATTCAGGGTGCCCAAGAGGAATGCTTCAAACACGGCACCGATCAATAACGAACCAATCCCCGCCAGGACGAGGTTGGGTACTTCTCGCAACGCGCCAAGATGAGCCCGGGCAAACGATACCTTGATCGCCGCGTGGAGCAGTAAGGCAAGGAAAACACACAAAGGAATCAGGCCCAGAACCCCCGTGTTTGCGGCGGTCGCCAGGTATGAGTTCTCGGGGGTCACGCTGGACCCGCTGCCGAAGATCGGTGCATCCATGAACTCTGTCCACATGATGCTCCAGATTCGTTCGCGGGTATTGGTTGTGTCAAGCAACCGAGAGCTGGCACCTGTCACGTCGTGGGTGTAACGCCAGATCACTGCAATAAAGAGGCCGACAACCGGGACGACCACGAGAAACTTGGCCAGTCGGAGGCGGAAGAACAAGAGTGTCCCAACCACCAGCATGAGCGTGCCGGTCCGAGACCCCGTGCCCAGCAGGAAGACGATCGCCAGGCCGGCAAACAGGCCCCAAAGGATTCGTAGTTTTATGTTTTCGCTCTTATCCAAGAGCAGATAGTAGTACGCAGGGATCGTGGACGACAACAACACCGATGCGAATTGTGCATTGGGTGTTACACCGATGAAACGCCCATTCTCCATCACGAGTGAAGGAGAGACCGCTAACTGCTGCAGGCTCGCGATGACAAACAGAGCATTCATCATGGCGATCGACCGGATGCAGGTCTTGACATCTTTCAAGCTCTGAATCCAGAGGTTCAGCCCGTAACCGAGGACCGCGAACTGCAGGATACTGACGGAGCTATCGAGGATCGCCCGGGCAGACTCGGTGCCGGTTACGAACAGGCGGATGGCAACGATTAACTGAAACGCGAGGAATGCGCCGGCGGCGGGCAGAAACAGTCGGCGGCGATGCCCCCGCGCCGCCGCAATCGCTGAGGGCAGCAGCATGACCAGTAGCGCGACCGAGATCGGTCGGCTGAAGTTACGTAACAGCGATATCGGGAACACGAACTGGCGGTGGTTGCCCGTGGTCAACTCTTCTAATGAGAATGACAGCACCGCCACATTCGAGAAGACAATCAACGCAGCCCATTTACCCCAGCGCATCTTGATAATGAGGAACTGGATCAGCAGGGCAAGGCATATCGCGAGGATGCCTGCCGGGGTCGCCAGCAGGGGGAGCAGGTGCATCAGGTGTTCGAGCGGGCTCAGTGACATATCAGTCCCTGCCCCCGATTGGGTTCGAGTCGGTGAGCCGGGCGTAGTGCCTGGACCAGACTGCCGCGATCGCCTTCCAGTCGTAGCTGTGCGCTACATACGACCGGCAACGCTCGGAAATCTCATCGCCCCAATACCCCGGCTGCGTCACACGCGATAACCATTGCGACGCGCTATCTCCTGAATCCACCGTTTGGCCAATGCCTGCCGCGGCAACTTCGCCACCAATCGCGACCTGGTCGCTCAGCAGCACAGGTGTCCCGCAGGCCAGGGACTCGACTACAACATTTCCAAAGTTTTCTTGATGGCTCAAAAGTACAAAAAGATCGGCATCACGATAAGCCGCGAGTTTGTCTCGGCCATGAAGCATCCCCACAAAGTGGACCCTAGTGTCGACACCTGTGGATCGCGCCAGTTCCTTCAGCGACGCGGTGTAGGACGTATCGCCCGTGCCGGCGATCACTAGCCGGGTGTTTTGAAGCCCCGACTCTGAAAAGGCTCGGATCAGGCGGTCGACTCCTTTTTTGTAGTGCAATCGGCTGAGGAAGAGGAGGTATGGGTCATTGCCAAGCTGCGGCTGCGATCTGCGGAACGCGCCCAACGGCGGAAGGTCGGCATACTCCGCCAGGTCGATCCCGTTGGGCACGACCAGCGGCTCAGGAGCAAGCCCAAGCGGGGCCACCGCATCGCGCTCACACGGGGTGGTGAAGTGGAGCGCGGCTGCGCCGTTGAGGTCTCGGGAAAGCCGAAGTGCGAGGTACAACTTCTTTTTGAGCCGTCGCTGCGCCAGTGACCAGGGGTCCAGCATCCCGCATGGCCTGAATAGGTAGGGCTTTTTGAGTTTTCTGGCATGCACGGCCGCGAAATGCTGGAGCGGTTCCCACAAAGCGTGCAGGTGTACGATCTCGCAGTCGCCGATTTGTTTGCCCAATGCAGAGCGCATCTCGGGGGGGCAAGACAGGACACCGCCGGGATGGCTCAGGGGCGTCACGAGAACCCCCGAATCGCGCAGGCGATCGATCAGCCGGCGGTCCGTGTTAGGGGGGGCGCAGGTGAGCACGCGCACAACAAGCCCGGCATGCTGTTGCGCCTCGGCAAGCCCGACCATCGCGGCGCTCGGGCCGCCGGCCAATGGGTCCATGCTCGGGATGATGTGGAGGACATTCATCGTCGTTCAATACCTTCGCGCACTAGCGCCGCACCCATCGCCAGAGGTAAGCGAACGTGGAGCCCTGCGTGTTACGTCGCATGTGGAGCCAGACCCTGATACCCCAGAATGGGGTATATAAAGCCGATCCAATCACAGCTAAGACATCACGCATACTTGCGGGTTCCAGTTTGATACCGCACTGTGCGATCTCCCGATGCGCAATCCGGTTGATCCAGAAACGTTCAGCACCTGAAAGGGTCGGCCGATTATCCCCGACAAAGCTGCTGTTGTCTCTGGGCACTGTCCCCGCGAGCTCACAGGGTGATAGGCCGAAGAACTGGATCACTCGTAAAAGCAACTCATCTTCATCGGGCTCCTGGTACATATCGACCACCATCGTTTGGTCGGGGTATCGCTGGCACGCGTCGGCGATGCTCCGCATGTAACCACGCCAGATCAGCGCGCAGCCGATGGGGTGATAGAGTGCACGGAAGGTGCGTTGGGTTTCTTCTGAGAGTCTTGTCCCCAAGTGCTTGTACGAGAGCATGAAGCCGTATGGGTCACGCCGCATGATCAGGAAGCGTGCGCCGGGCATGGCGTTTTCGATGCGGGCGATCCAGTTCAGGTGGTGTGGCGTCTTTTCGATCGCGACCGTTTTGCCTTCAGCCTCAAGCACGGCCTGGCATATTGCATTGAAGGCCACGGACGGCTTTGTCGGGGCCTCGCATCGGCGGACCGCTGTTGCGATGGCTTCCAGAAGGGCCTCGGGTTTGGTGGATAGTGATCCTGGCTTGTCACCTGATGGACCGATCAGGGAGTCCTTCATCTCCGCCGCTAAGGCATCCAGGTCGGCCCGTGACCAGTCGCCCTGATCATCGGTTGGCCGGTATCGCCTGCCCCAGAAGAGGGTTTCGCCGAAGCTCGCCACATCCGGGTGCATATTCATCACACGCGACATCCATGTCGTACCCCCGCGCGACATCCCGACAATGAACCGTGGTGGTCCGTTTGTTCTGGTTGTCGTGCGGCCTTGGTCGTTCATAGGGCTTGCGGGGTCGGGAAGTGTTCTGAGGGTTTGGTCGTCGTTTCTGATTTATCGAACGGCATCGGTTCTTAGTGAAGGCATTCGCTGGGACAGTTGCTGACCCATTCGCTGCTGGTTTCATACCCCAGTTGGATCAGGGTTTCGCCGGCGTAGGTATGGAAGACCTCGGCGGCCTCTTGGGTAAAGTGGTTTTTCCAGTCGCCGTGCACCCCTTTGCGCAGCGGGCTGTCGGCTTGTTTGTCTTCTGTGACATGCTTGTCTTTGCGTTTCTGTTTTTGAAACGCATGCCGTGCAAGCGCGTCCGCGATGCTGTCCTCGTCGGCGGGCTCGCCGGTTAGAGTCGACATCGCCTTTGCCAGTGCGCTTTGGCCATCCTCGAGGAGGGCTTCGTAGCGTAACAGCGGGATGTCGCTGAGCCCGGCACGCAGGTAGGACTGGACATGGTTTGGCCAGTTGATTCTCGACGCGATGGGCTGGGTCATGTGTGCCTTGATGAAGTGCGGCAGGTTGGCCCGGATGTCGTTTCGGTCGGCATTGGGCGGGAAGAATCTCGAGCGTTTTCGCTCTGCCCGGGTGTTTGCGTTTTGGCCGAGATTACGAGTCATGAAGAAGTAGTAGCTGACCATGACGTCTCGGCCGTCGCGGACGACGTAGACGGAGTGGGGGCGTTTTTTTGAGACGGTTTGGTGGCCGTGCATGATTGCCGGGAAACCGATCGGGAAGATCGAGAGTTGCGGGTGAGGGAGTTGCAGGTAGTCGGCGACGAGTCGGCAGACCCAGGTGGTCCCGCTTTTGGGGTAGCCGAGCACGTGGACGAGCGGGATCGCCTTGGGGAAACAGCCCGCCAGCACGCGCGTCGCGTGGTGTGAGAGCCGGATCATCGGGCCATAGCGTTGGAACCGGCCCGCGATCGCGAAATGTTGGAGTTTACTCGTCATGTCGTACGCGTTGTCAGTGGGCCGATTGAAGGTGCTGGTCTGATTGTGTGACCTGCTGTGCGATGTCTGAGATGTCAGAGGTCACAAGCCGAAACTTTCCGCTGGCAGCGGGCGGGATGTCGTCGACGATCTTGATTTCGATCATGGCCTCGTGCCCGACCAGCTCACGGATGTTGTGCGTGATGTTGTTCAGGATGTGTTGCGGGATTGTTGTTTTGGGGACGAGTTTGACGGCGAAGTCGTTGATGGCTTTTTGGTGGACCTGATACTTGAGGATGTAGTCGACGTGGGGGTGGAAGGAGTCGGAGATCGACGCGCCGTGCACATAGCCGCCTTGGGCGAGGGGGACCATATCCACGGTGCGGCCGATGACCCGTTTGAGCACGCGGTAGGGCAGGCCGGGCGGGATGTCGGTTTCGAGTTCGATCATGTCGCCGAGTTTGTATCGGATGAATGGGAAGGCGTATCCGAGCATATTGGTGATGACTGCGGTGCCGTGTTCATCCTGCTCCATGTGGTACATGTCTTCGTTGATCCGGAGGTGGCCTTGGGGGTCTTCACAGGCCATGCTCCCGAACTCGACTGAGCCGTAGACTTCTACAACGGGGCAATGGAACGCCCGAGCCATGGCTTCGCGTTGGAAGTCATAGATTTTTTCGCTTTCGGTGACGACGGCTTTGAGCTTCAGGGGGGGGCATTTGTTATTTTGGTCGAGGACATGCCTTGCCATGGCGTACATCGCAGAGCCAAAGCCGTGCATGTACTCGGGCTTGAATCGGATGAGCCGATCGACCGCTTGTGCGACGTTACTGGATGACAGCGAATAGGCGTCGAACTGCTTCGTGTTGTTGAGCCAGTTCCTGAATCGCAGCTTGGCTTTGACGGGGATGGCACGCAGTCCGGTGGCGGTGAACGACCAGCTTCTCCCCCAGACGTAGGCACGTTTCTGCCCTGGGCGCAGGCCGAAACGGGCGAGGTTGCGCCAGAGACATGCGTAGCTGTGGTCGGCGACGGAGAGGTGGCCGCGGAAGCGGAAGGGCTCGCCGCTGCTGCCGCTGGTCTTGCCCAGGCCCATCTCGCTAAGTGGGTAGGCGTCGGACTGGAAGTCGTCGAGGCTCTTGCGGTAGTGGTCTTTGGTGACGATCGGCAGGTCGGTGATCTCGATCGGGTCGCCTGGCTGGTAGCCGGTCTTCTGGGCCCAGCGTTGGTAGAATGGGACGTGCTGGGTGACGTGGCGGACGAGTTTTTCCAGGCGTTCTTGCTTGAGCTCGAGCAGTTGGTCGCGTGACATCTGGTCCGCACGCACGGCGTCGGGCCAGTATTGCGCGAGGTATGGGTGCGCCCGCTTGTCCTTGAGGCGTGTACGCGTGCAGACGTAGAAATCGTGCACGTTTTCGGGAGTAGGGTACGGGGTGGTCATGCGTACGCGTCAGGTATTCGCCGTGGGTATGACGGCCGGTGGGCTGGGCGGTGTCGTGGGTGGTGGTGTGGTGGTATGGGGCAGCGCGAGGATGAGTCGGCGCGCGTGCAGCGAGAGGATGACGAGCAGTGGCAGGTAGCCCGCGAGCGCGAAGACCCAGATGATGCCGGCGGTGCCGAGTTGTTCGCGGTAAAGGATGCACGCCGCGGTGGCGAGTGTGGCCAGGCCGAGTGTTGCGATGCTGCGTAGGGCGAATCGGTTGAGTGCTCCGAGGATGGTGACGGTGAGTTGGCCGTAGATCGTGAGCGAGGAGAAGAAGAGGACGGCGAGCAGGAGTGACCAGTGGGGTACGACTTCTTGTTTGCCGGTCCAGAGCTGGATGATGGGGCGTCCGAGTAGGACGAGCGCAATCGCGACCGGGGCGTAGGCGAGTGTGATGTATTGGAGGGTCCGTCGCAGGGCGCGCTTGATCCACGGGACATCACCGCGGACTGCGGCTTCGCCGATGGGGCTCCAGAGCGAGAGCACGATGGGGGCGATCGCGAGTGTGGCGATGCCGATGAGTTTCTGGGTGACGGCATAGGGCGCGACAGCGGCGGCGCTGACCTGGTTGGCGATGAGGATGGCGGGCATGCTGTTGAACATGGCTCGGCCGATGTGGCTGAGCAGGACGAGCGTGCCCGTGCCGAAGAGCTGTTGCGTGAGCTTGCGGTCGAGCCCGGGCCAGCGTGGGATGAGCCAGGGCATGCGCGGGAGGACGAAGCCGAGTGTGCCCAGGAGCATGACGGCGAAGGGTGTTGCGAGGTATAGGCCGGCGAGGATGGGTAGAGACCACTCGCGGAGGGCGGCGATGCAGACGCCGACGAAGCCGAGGGTTCGGCCGATCATCAGCAGGCCGTAGCCCCAGTAGCCGCGCTGGTAGGCGTCGCAGAGTCGCTGGACCAGCCCGATGGGCAGGCCGATGGCGAAGCAGATGAGCATGACCTGCGCGGTGGGCAGGAGCCAGCGTGCGCTGGCGGGGTTTTCGAACTGCACCCAGTCGGTGAGTGGTAGGGCGGGCAGGACGAAGAAGGCGATTGCGCAGAGGGCGGAGGCGATGGCGCTCAGGGCGAGCATCCCCATGCCGACGACTCGGCCTGGTGTTTTGCGGTCGTCGTCGCCGTGGTATCGGATCAGTGCGTTTTGGACACCGACGCCGAGCCCGAGGTCTGTGAAGCCGAGGAAGACGACGAAGCTGGTGAGCGCCATCCAGATCCCGAAGAGATCGGTGCCCAGGTAATGGAGCGTGATGGGGATGGTGGCGAGGCCGGTGATGATGTTCATCACTCGGGCGGTGATGAGCATGGCGGAGGTGAGTGCCGCGCGGCGGTAGCGGTCCTTGCTTCGGCCTTCCGCAGTAGACAGATCGATATCCCGGTCACGCAGCAGCCTGACGAGCTGGGCGGGTCGGGATTTGATCTGGTTGAGCACGCGATGGTTCCCTACGTTTAGCCATCGAGTCCGGGCTGCATGGCCTGGGCGGGGGGTTGGGGTTCGACCAGGTCGCAGAGCTGGTTGCAGAGGGTGGTCTTGTCGTAGTGTTGCAGCATGGCGTTGCGGGCGCGTTCGCCGCTTTGCTGCAGCTGGGCGGGGTCTTGGTCGAGGCAGGCCTGGATGGCTTGTTCGGCGGCGTGGTGGTCGCCGTGTCGGATGGTTTGGCCGAAGTTGAAGCGGTCGACGATTTCGCCGATGTGGCACTCGGGGATGCCGCAGAACAGGACGGGGCGTGCGACGGCCATGGCGCCGTAGATCTTGCAGGGGTGGACGATGCCGGCCATGTTTTCACCCATGGAGACGAGGTGGACGTCTGCGGCGGAGAGGGAGTACTTGATCTGGTCGAGGGGCTGGTAGGGGAGTGTGCGGAGGATGGCGGTGAGGCCGTGCTCTTGGGCGTATTGGTTGATGCGTTGCCTTGCTTCTTGTCCGCCGATGAAGAGGAGGACGAGTCGGGGGTGGTCTTTGAATTGATGGGCGGCTTTGAGGATGGTGTCGATGCGGTGCGCGGGGGAGATGTTGCCGCTGTACATGATGACGAACTTGTCGACGAGGCCGAACTCTTTGCGGAAGGGGTTGTCTTCGTGCGCGATGGGTTCGAGGTGGTCGCCCAGGGGCCAGGGGGGGATGATGGACATGTGGCCCTGGGCGTAGGCGCCGGGGTACTTGGTTTGGAGGCGTTTGGCCATGAAGTGGTCGAGCGCGATGACGTGTTCGCTCTCGCGCAGGAGCATGCGGTTCATTTTGTTGAACGCGCGGGAGACGAGGGCGTCCTCGGTGGTTTTGCCCATGAGGATGGCCTGGTCGGGGTTGATGTCCATGGCCCAGAAGCAGATTTTGACGTTCCGCAGGCGTTTGAGCAGGAGCCCGGCGAGGCCGCCCATCGGCGGGGAGGTGGTGACGAGTACGGTCTTGAAGTGGCGGGTAAAGAGGGCGCGGAGGGTGGCCTGGAAGAGGAAGATGAGCTGCGCGGCGAGGCGGACTTTGATGGAGCGTTTGCCGAAGGACGAGAGGTGGAGCCGGCGGATGTGGACGCCGTCGAGTGTTTCGCGGCGGGGGTAGCAGCGTCGGGGGTTGTCGTAGCCGCGGCGTGAGGTGTAGACGATGACGCGGTAGCCACGCCGGGCGAGTTCGGCGCAGGCGTCGTGCATGTGCTGGCCCACGGCGGTGGGGTCGGGCACGTAGACCTGGGAGATCACGACAATCGTAGGGGGTTTAGCGGCCACGGAAGCTGTGAAACATTGGGGGGCGTCGGGCGGGGTAAGGCGCAGAGCGCGACCTTAGAGTTTACACCAGCCAGCGTTTCACGACGGTGTTTCGGTGTGTTCGGGTCGGTTGGGCGCGGGCTCGTTCCGTCTGGGGGAGTTGGGTAAAGCCGTCGTGAGGTAGATGTCGCGTCTGCGGGGTGTGTTACGCGCGGCGGGCTGGGGGCTCGCTCGTTGGTGGTGTGATCCGTCTATGATGGGGCGTCTGCGGATCCAGTCCCGTTGTGTTTCTTTCTTGTGAGTAGGTCGTCGTCATGCCATACCGGTCGTTGATTGCTCGTGCGCCGCTGGCCAGGGTTTGGGGGGCCGTTGGGTTGCTGGTATGCCTGGCGTTTGTGGGGGTGCTGATTGCGCAGCCGACGTCGGACGGCCCGCTTGCGCAGCCGGCGAATGGTGTGCGGCAGTCGGACCCGACGTGGCACGTGTTGGTGGGGGCGACGGTGCATGTTCGGCCGGGCGAGGTGGTGGAGGGTGCGAGTATTGAGATGCGCGACGGCCGGATCGTGCGGGTGGGTGCCGGGCTTGAGCCGCCGGCGGGGGCGCGGGTTTGGGATATGGCGGGGCGTCATGTCTATGCGGGGCTGATCGATGCGTATGTGGAGGTGGATGTACCCGCGTTGGCGGCCGGGCCGGGCCGGCATTGGAACCCACTTGTGACGCCGGAGCGCTCGGTGCTGACCGGCGGGGGGCTGGGCGCAGGCCGGGCGACGTCGCTGCGCGAGAGCGGTTTTGTTGCGGCGGGTGTGGTGCCCGGCAGCGGGATCTTCCGCGGGCAGACGGCGGTGGTATCGCTTGGCAAGGCGGCGGATGATGCGAGTCAAGCCGGCCCGCCGGTGTACCGCGAGCGGGTGTTTCATGCGGTGGCGTTCGAGACGGCGCGCGGGGGTGCGTACCCGGCGTCGGGGATGGGGGCGTTGGCGCTGATCCGGCAGACGGTGTCGGACGCGGACTGGCAACGCGGCGAGCGCGCGGCGGGCCGGCTGGGCGAGCCGATGAACTGCCTCGATGCGCTGTCGGCCCCGGACCTGCCACTCCTGGTACGCTCACAAGACGAGATGGAGACGCTCGCCGCGGGCGGGCTGGCGCGTGAGCTGGGTCGGCCCGTGGTGGTGTTGGGGTCGGGCTTGGAGTTTCGTTGGCTCGACGCGGTAGTGGCGGACGGGCTGGCGTTTGTGCTGCCGGTGGACTTCCCCGAAGCCCCGCAGGTCGCGACCGTCGGGCAGGCGGATGCGGTCGACCTCAAGACACTCATGACGTGGGAGCAGGCGCCGACCAATCCACGCCGGCTCGATGACGCGGGGCTCAGCGTGTCACTGACGACCCACGGCCTCAAGCGGACAGACCTGTTCCATACACGCCTGCGCTACGCGATGCGGCACGGGCTCGAGGCGGACCGCGCGCTGGCGATGCTGACGACGACACCCGCGCAGCTGCTTGGCGTTGAGCAGCACCTGGGCACGATCGAAGCCGGCAAGGCCGCGAGCTTAGTGGTCTGTGACGGGCTGCTGTTTGATGATGCAACGACGATCCGGGATGTGTGGGTCGACGGCCGACGCTACGAGATCCATGCGGAGACCGAGGGCGACTTCGACGGCGAATGGCAACTGAGCATCGGCGACCTCGAGATGCAACTCACCATCGAGGGCAAGAAGATCACGGCACGCGAAGGCGACGCGGAGGGTGAGGCCCGCGCGGTATCGATCGACCACGATCGGCTGCACTTCATCATCGATGATGAGGACGACGGCACAGGCAGTTATCTGATGCAGGGCGTGCTTGAAGGTGACCGGATGACGGGCGTGGGCATGAACGTGGCGGGCGATGCGTTCCAGTGGACTGCCCGGCGCCTCCGCGGGGCCGAACAGCCCGATGCCGGCGTTGCGGAAGGTATTGATGCGCGTGATGAGGCCGGTCCGATCGAGGTGCCTGAAACGATCCGCTACCCGTTTGGTGCCTACGCGGTCGAGTCGCTGCCGCCGTCGCGCGCCATGCTGATCACGGGGGCGACGATCTGGACCAGCGGCGACGCGGGCATCATCGAAAACGGCGCGCTACTCACCTCGGCCGAGGGCAAAATCCTTTACGTCGGGCCGGCGGACGGCGTGCGTGACAGCGGCATCCCGTTGCCCGGCGATCTGGTCGAGGTCGACGCGACGGGTAAGCACATCACGCCGGGCATCATCGACTGCCACAGCCACACGGGCCTGTCGAGTTTCGGGATCAACGAGTCGGGCCAGGCCGTTACCGCCGAGGTGCGGATCAGTGATTCGCTCAACACCAGCTCGGTGAATTTTTATCGACAGCTTGCAGGCGGCGTGACGACCGTGAACTCGCTGCACGGTTCGGCCAACCCGATCGGTGGACAAAACCTCGTCCACCGACTCCGCTGGGGCGTGCCGCATCCGCGCGACGCGTGGTTTGATGGCGCACCGCAGGGGATCAAGTTTGCGCTGGGCGAGAACGTCAAGCAGGCCAACTGGGGCGATCACGCGACGACGCGCTACCCGCAGACGCGGATGGGGGTCGAGACGCTGATGCGCGACCGGTTCATCGCGGCGCGGGCGTACGCGCAGCGCTGGTCGGACTATGCGATCGAGAAAGAGCGGGTCGAGCTGCTGCAGCGCATCCGCCGAGCCCTGACGCCGGAGGAGCGGGCCGAAGTCGAGCGTTTCAATGAGCGCCCCGCGCCGCGTCGTGACCTCGAGCTCGAAGCGATCGCCCAGATTCTTGCCGGCGATCGCCTTGTCCACTGCCACAGCTATCGACAGGACGAGATCCTGATGCTCTGCCGCGTGGCGGAGGAATTCGGCTTCACCATCGGCACGTTTCAGCACGTGCTGGAGGGCTACAAGGTCGCCGAAGAAATCGCGCAGCACGCGCTGGGCGCGAGCGCGTTCAGTGACTGGTGGGCGTACAAGGTCGAGGTGCAGGATGCGATCCCGTTCAACGGCGCATTGATGCACGAGGTCGGTGTCGTGGTCAGCTTCAACTCTGACTCGGATGAGCTTGCGCGTCGCCTGAACCTTGAGGCGGCGAAGGCCGTGCGCTACGGCGGGCTCGCCCCCAGCGAGGCGCTTAAGTTTGTCACGCTCAACCCGGCGATCCAGCTCGGCATCGCCGACCGTGTTGGGTCGCTCGAGGCGGGGAAAGACGCGGACTTTGCCGTCTGGTCGGGCGACCCGCTCTCGTCGTTCTCGCGTTGCGAGGCGACGTACATCCTCGCGGCCGAGCATTTCTCACTCGATCGCGACCGCGAGCACCGCGCGCGGATCGCGCAGGAGCGTTCCCGCCTGATCCACCGGATCCTGGACGAGGCCCACCCCCGCCCCGGTCGTATCGACAACGACCGGCCCGAGGCCGAGGACCGCCCCGGCGACGAGGCCGGGGCACCGGAGCAGGCGGGCGACGGCGCCGATGGACCCGTCGATCCGGAGGAGCGTGCACGTCTTGAGAACATCCGCCGGCACTACTTGCTCATGCTGGAGTCGGGCGAAGACCTCTCGACTTGGCACTGCGGCGACTGTGGCGAAACCTTCCAAGAGCTCTCGGCAGGCCATCACGACCACCACGGACATGCGCACGACTAGCCCGCCGTCGCGCGACGCGATACCCCTTAGACCACCGATTAGCCATGACCTACGTTTTGACCCGACTCTTCGTTTGCGCCGCATGGCTGCTTGCCTCTGTGTGTTTCACCGGGCCAGCCACTGCGCAGGACCTGACGCCGACCGCGCCCCCGCAAGACCGCACGATCGTCATCCACAGCGGGACAGTCCATACGATGGCGGGCGACACGTTTGCGCCTGGCTACATTGTTTTTGACGCGGGTGTCATCATCGCGGTGGGCGCGGGGGACGGCTACGAGGTAGGCGAAGACGCCTGGCTGATCGACGCCGAAGGGCTTGAGGTATACCCCGGCCTGATCGCCGGGCCTTCACGCCTCGGGCTGCAGGAGATCCGGGCGGTCCGAGCGAGCGACGACTACGACGAGCTGGGGGGGATCACGCCCGAGGTCTATGCCGCGGTCGCGGTGAATCCCGATTCGACGCTGATTCCCGTGGCTCGGACCGGGGGGATCCTGACGTTCGCCTCGTCGCCGACGGGTGGCCGAATCCCGGGCCGGATGTCGGTGATGCGGTCGGAAGGTTGGACGGCCGAGGAGATGACGCTTAGCCGAGACGCGGGGCTTGTCGTGCGTTGGCCAAACATGCGGCCGGTGCAGGCGTGGTGGATGGACCAGAGCGACGCCGAGCAGATGAGGGAGCGTGACGAAGCGATCGCGGCGATCGACGAGCTGTTCGAGTTGGCAACGGCCTACCAGCAGGCACGCGACGCGGGCGATCCGGGCCAGGCGGTTGACCTGAGACTGGAGGCAATGCTCGGTGTCCTGCCCAGCGCCGGCGATGAACAGCTGCCGGTGTTCCTGCACGCACACGACTACGACCAGATCGTCGGTGCGGTGAGTTGGGCGATCGACCGCGGGCTCAAGCCGGTGGTTTTCGGCGGACGCGATGCGCCACTCGCGGCGGGCCTACTCAAAGAGCACCGTGTCCCCGTGATCCTCGCGGGCACGTTCCGATTCCCCAAACGTGCAGATTCGCCCTATGACGACGCGTTTACCCTCCCGCTACGCTGCGAGGAGGCGGGCATCGACTGGTGCCTGTCGCACAGCACGGACCCGAGCAATCTGCGTAACCTCCCTTTTTCAGCAGCACAGGCCGTGGCCTTCGGGCTCGACGCCAAGACGGCACTCGAGGCGATCACCATCGATATGGCCCGTACGCTCGGTGTCGGAGATGAACTGGGCTCGCTCGAGGTTGGCAAACGCGCGACGCTGATCATCACCGAGGGGAACCCGCTCGATATCCGCTCGGCCATCCTCGCCGCGTTTGTCGATGGGCGCAACCTTGACCTGACTAACAAGCAGACCCGGCTGTACGAGTTGTATCGCGAGCGTTACCGGCAGCTCGGCCTGATCCCGGAGGCGGGCGAGTAAGCGCGGATCGATCCGAGCGGTGACGCCGACACGCAACCAGTTATACGAGTCATCGACCCCGGCCCCAACTTTCGATGTCGGGCAGGCGATCGGTGTGATATAGACCCTGAGGGCAGGACACATCATCGACGGGAATCGGCTTGTCCTTGGCCGGGTTTTGTCGTGTAGAATCGATCATGGCCGGAGGCAAGGCACGCGGAGCGTGCACCGGCAGGCCCGACAGCACATGGAGGTGCGTATGCGGCGTTTCCTTTTTCTTGCGTTTGCTTTGATCGTTCTGAACACGGTCGGGCTTCTCTACATCGCGCATCGCAATGCCCCGATTGCCGGCCGGGAGGTCATGGCGAATCTGCGTGTGGTGGCCTTTGCGCCAAGCGGTTTGGCCGACGATGCCGACCGCCTGACGGTGTTGTTCGATGAGCCGGTGGTTACGCCCGATCAGGTTGGGACCCGCCCGTCGGCGACCCCGTTTGAGATCAAACCTACTACGCCGGGCCGCTGGGAATGGACCGGCGTCAAGGAGCTGACGTACCTGCTCGACGAGCCGCTCGCGCCGGGGCAGGACTACCACGTCGCGCCCGCATCGAACCACGTCTCGGCGTTGGGGCGGAATCTTGTGGGCGAAACCGAGTTCGATTTCGCGACGCGTCGGCTGATGGTCGAGGACTGCACGCTGCTGTCGCAGGACGACACCCACGCGACGTTCAAGCTGGCGTTCAACCAGCCGGTCGCGCCCGGCGAGCTGCTTGACCACCTGCAGGTCTTGGCCACGGCGGGCGGTTCCCCGCTGGACATTCGGTCGTTGGTCGATGAGCCCGATGCGGAGTTGGTCCTGCGTGTATCGCGTGCGCGCGGTGCCGGGGTGGGGCGGGATGAGTCGCTGCACCTGCTCATCAAGCCGGGGCTGGCGGGGGACGGCGGGGTGCGCGGGCTGACTTCTGCGTGGGAACAGCGTATCGCGCTGGACCCGGTGTTTGCGTTTGCGCGGCTGCGTGTGCCGACGCCGGGGCTGTCGGAGGCGACGAGCTTGCGTGTCCAGTTCTCGCGTGCACTCGATCGAGGCCAGGGCGCGGCGGATGTGGTGGTCACGCCGGCGGTGGAGCAGTTGCGGACGGGCTATAGCGGGAGCGACCTGTACATCACTGGTGTGTTTGAACCGGGCCGGCGTTACACGGTCGAGGTCGGCGGGGGGCTGCGGGCGGCGAATGGTGATGCGCTTGGCGAGGCGGTGAAACTGACGGCCGACATCCCCGATCGTCGTGCTTCGCTCTCGCTGCCGGTGTCGCGTGGATACCTGATGCCGGGCGGCAACCTGCTGCTGGACCTCAAGGCGGTGAACGTGTCGGGGGTCGAGGTGACGACCTGGCGTGTGCATGACAACAACCTCGTCAGCCACCTGCGCGGCGACCGGGTGGATGCGTCGTCGCGTGCGGCGGGGGGTCGGTTTGTGCCGGTCGAGTTGGAGCGGAACACGGTCGGGTCGTTTGCGCTCGACCTGCGCGAGGTGTTGGCCGATGGGGGCGAAGTCCCCCCGGGGATCTATCGGGTCCAGGCGCACAACGCCGAGTCGCGCTGGGTCCGTGACACGGCGGTGGTCGCGGTGACCGACCTCGCGTTGACCGCGAAGCGTGAGCGTGATGGCTACCTGGTCTGGGTCACGTCGCTTGGCTCGTCGCAGCCCGTCGCAGGCGTGACCGTGGCCGGCGTGTCATACAACAACCAAACGCTCGCCTCGGCCAAGACCGATGCCGACGGCCTTGCGCGTCTTGCGATCCCGCCAGGCCATCCCGACGGCGAGGCATGGGTCATCACCGCGCAGCTGGGCAGCGACCGCAGCTTCCTGATGCCCGAGCGTCGCCCCGTGATGATTGACACCGTGGACCAGGCAGGCCGGCCGTACGCCGAGCACTACGAGGCGCTGCTCTACACCGAACGCGGCGCGTATCGCCCCGGTGATATCGTCCACCTCACGGGGATCGTCCGGACGACGCACGGGCAGATCCCCCCGGATATGCCTCTGACGCTGCGGGTTACTCGGCCTGATGGGCGTGTCATCGCGGAGCTGCCCGTTGAGCTATCGCACCGGCAGCAGGGCATGTTTCATGCAGACTGGCCTAGCGATCTTGAGTCGCAACTCGGGGCGTATCGGTTCGAGGTCGGCACGCCGGGGGGGAAGGCGATCGGCCGGGTCGATGCGTTGGTCGAGTCGTTCGAGCCGGTTCGGATCGCGATGCAGGCCGGGGTTGGTTCGCCCTACGTCGCGCGGGATGAGCCGATGGGTGTGCAGGTGTCTGCGCGTTACCTCTTTGGCCAGCCGGCGGCGGGGCTGGCGGTCACGGCGTCGCCTCGGTTTGTCCGCCGGTCGTTTAGATCGCAGTTGCACCCCGAGATGCGGTTTGATGATGCCAACGCTGGCGACGTGGTGACGGGCCGGGCGATTGCGGGGGCGCTCGATGGCGATGGCGAAGCGGCGCTGGTGATCTCTGGCGATCGGCTCGGGCCGCATCGGCGGGGTTGGTGGGAGGCCCGGGTCGGCGTGACTGTCACCGAAGAGGGGGGGCGTTCGGTTTCGCGTAGCGTGTCCGCGGTCGTGGATACGGCGGGGCGTTACATCGGGCTGCGCGGGCCGGGCGCTGGGGCGGGGGGGTATGCATCGATCCATTCACCGCAGACGTATCGATGGGTGTGTGTGACGGGGGAGGATGTGCTGGCCCCGCCAGGCGCATCGGTGTTTGTGCTCTCGCGTGTAGTGCGTGATGTGTTGCTGGAGGAGGTCAATGGCGAGATGGTCTGGCGGACGACGCAGACGCTCGAGGAGGTCGCGCGGTGGACGTTTGACGGTCAGGCGGAGGGCGAGCTTGCGTTGACGTTTGATCGGCCCGGCCTGTACGAGCTGCGGGCGATTGATCCGCAAGCCAACAGTACGACGCAGCTTCGAATCTACGCGGCCGATAGCGCGGCGCAGTATGAAGCGCTCGCGGCGGATCGGCCCGAGCGGATCGAGCTCGCGCTGGATCGGTCGGCCTATGCGCCCGGCGACGCGGCGGTGTTGCAGCTGCGGTCGGCTTTCAAGTCCGGCGGGACGGCGCTTGTCACGATCGAGACCGACCGCGTCATCCACCAGCAGGTCGTCACGATGACGCAGGGCGCGGCGAGCGTCACGTTGCCTGTGGATGCGTCGATCCGAGGCGGGGCGTTTGTGAGCGTGTCGATGGTGCGAGCGGTCGACCCGGGCGACCCGGACTGGCTGCCCCATCGCGCGGTGGGGCTGGTTCGGCTAATGACGACCCATGAGACGCAGCGGATCGAGGCGTCGTTCGATGCGGTTGAGCACGCGCTGCCCGGCGAGACGGTGACGGTCACGTTGCAGACTAACGCCCTGCGTGAGCCCGGAGCGTTCCAAGCGGTCGAGCCGGCGGCGGGTATCCCGGATCTCTCGGCATTGGATGGTACCGAAGTAGTGGAGGTGTTTAGGCCGGCGGCGGTGGCGCACCTCTGGGCGGTCGACGAGGGCATCCTGCTGACGACCGGGCACGCGACGCCCGATGCACACGGCTTTTTCTTCGCGCTGCGACGGGGATCGGTACGGACGACTGATCTGTTTGCCGACCTGCTGCCCGATCACGAGCGCGGTGCAGGCATCGCTCGGATCGGTGGCGACGGGGGCGACCTGGAGGCGATGCGCCGCAGCCCCGTGAGTCGGCCGAGGCATGACCCGGCGGTGGTCTGGCGTGTCTCGGTCCCTGTCGAGCCAGACGGCACGGTCCGCGCCGCGATGACGATGCCCGAGCTCAACGGCGAGATGCGATTGATGGCGGTCATTGTCGATGGGGACCGCTATGGCAGCGCCGAGCGGGCGCTGACGTTGAGCTCGCCGGTGATGGTGGAGGCGAGTTGGCCGAGGTTTGCAGCGCCCGGCGACCGGTTTGAAGTGCCCGTCAAGGTCTTCAACAACACGGACGAGGCGGTTTCGGCGCATCTGCGTGTCGAGGTGGATGGGCCTTTAGAGGTTGATCCCGCTTCGTTAGCGCAGCCGGTGCTTGTTGAGCCGGGCAGCGCCGCGACGCGGTGGTTGAGTGTGACGGCTGGTCACCCCGGACCGGTTGAGCTTCGGGTGATCGCAGAGGCGCCTGGCGCGGGTGGGGGCGAAGCGCAGGTCTCGCGGCAGCGTACGACGTTGTCGGTTCGCGCGGCTGGCGCACTGCAGACGCGGTCACAGGTGGTGCGCGTTGCGCCCGGTGAAACGCTGGAGCTTGCGCCGTTGGCGGGGATGGTGGCGGGGACGGCGCATTTGCAGCTTCGCATCGGGGGCGGCCCGTCGGTCGATTTGATGCCTGCGGCCGATCAGTTGCTGACCTACCCCTACGGCTGTGCCGAGCAGACGGTCGGTGGCCTGGTCGCGTTGCTCTCGCTGCCCGAGTTGATTGATGACCGCGCGACTGCGGACGGCGGGGTCGCGCCGACGCGGCGGGCGGAGCATGTCCGCGCGGTGATCGAGGCCGGGCTGCATCGGCTGTGGGGGATGCAGACACGCAGCGGTGGGATCGCGTATTGGCCCGGGCATCTTGAGCCGTCGGTGTGGGTCAGTGCCTACGTCGGCGCATTTGTCCTTGACGCGGAGTCGGCGGGTTATGCGGTCGACGGGCGCTTCCGCGAGCCGCTGATGGACTACCTTGAGGATCAGCTCAACCGTCGGCGGGGTTCGAGCGAATTGGATGACAACACCCGCGCGCTGATCTGCCGCGTGCTGACACGGGCGGGGCGACCTCAGCACGGGTGGGCGGGTGCATTAGAGACCGGCGTGGATCGACTCGACATCGCGGGTCGGGCGCACCTCGCGGCGTGCCTGTTAGAGCTCGGCCGGCGTGACCGAGCGCTGGCGCTGTTGGATGCCGACCTGCTGAGCCGACGGATCAACCCGACGACGGAGGGCCGGCTGACGTCGCAGGCGCAACAGGAGTCGGTGCTGCTCGCGGTGTTGCTTGAGTTGGACCCGGAGCATGCATGGGTGCCGCTGCTGGCTGAGCGTCTGGAAGCGCATCGGGCGCAGGGGCATTGGGGGACGACGCTGAACAACGCCGCCGCGATTCAGGCGCTTGTGCAGTACCAGCGGAAGCTCGGCCCGCCCGCGCCGTTCACGGGCAGTGTGCAACTGGGCGACGGGCCCCCGATCGCGTTTGACCATACGCGGCCGACGACGCTGGATGTGCACCGGGCGTCGGGCGGGCTGCGTGTCGAGACGGATGGGCCGGGCAGTGCGGCGATGGCACTGGTCGTCGAGGGGCTGGTGGAACCCGACGCGATCGTTGAGGCGGACCACAACCTTGTCGTACGTCGGCGATGGCTGGATCGCGAGAGGAATGCCGTTGATCCGTTGGGGTTGGCGGTGGGGGACCTGGTGTACGTGGAGCTGACGGTGCGTACGGCCGAGGGCGCGGCGCAGCGTCATGTCAACAATATCGCGATTGTCGATGCGCTGCCGGGCGGGATGGAGGTCGAGAACCCCCGGCTGGCGACTTCCGCACAGGGCGAGGGGTTTGTGGCGTCGGCGACCCTGTACCGGCGGACCCAGTTCCTTGATGACCGGGTGCTGCTGTTTGTCTCGGCGGGCCCGGGGGAAACGACGTACCGCTACGCGTTGCGCGTCGTGACGCCGGGCTCGTTCGCCCTGCCGCCGGTGCAGGCGTCGTGCATGTATGACGCCTCGGTGTCGAGCGTGCACGGCGCGGGCCGTGTGGAGGTCGGGCGTTGATCCGGCGTGTGCTCTGGCGTTGGTTTCGGCGTAGTGCGCTGGCATCGCTGGTGCTGGGTGTGCTTGCGCTGGGCGTGTTTGCGTTTTGCTGGTGGCGCTACCCGTTCCCGCTCGATCGGCTTGAGCGGTGGGGCGAGAGCCCGCTGGTGACGGACCGCATGGGCGGGGTGCTGATCGAACGGGTGAGCGACGATGGGCAGTGGCGCAGGGCGGTGGCATTGGAGGAGATGTCACCGTTCCTACGCGACGCGACGGTTGCGGTAGAGGACGCGCGGTTTGAGGACCACGCCGGCGTCGACGCGCTGGCGGTGGGGCGTGCGCTGTGGCA
The DNA here is from genome assembly GCA_044439905.1 of Phycisphaerales bacterium JB063. Lineage (GTDB taxonomy): Bacteria > Planctomycetota > Phycisphaerae > Phycisphaerales > Phycisphaeraceae > JAHQVV01. The sequence continues at coordinate 22,529 of JBITAC010000001.1, forward strand.
GAACACAACAAGCGGCGAGGTGGTTTCGGGGGCAAGCACGCTGACGATGCAGGTCTGCCGGATGATGGACGATCGGCCACGCACGTTTCAGGCGAAGGCGGTCGAGTCGTTTCGGGCACTGCAGCTTGAGCAGTTGTACAGCAAGGACGAGATTTTGGCGCTGTACCTGAACATGGCGCCGTATGGCGGGAACCTGCGCGGGGTCGAGCAGGCGTCGCTGGCGTACTTCGGGAAGCCCGCGTCGCGTCTCTCGCTGGGCGAGGCGGCGCTGTTAGCGGGGCTGCCGCAGTCGCCCGAACGGCTGCGTCCCGACCGAGACCCGGAGGCGGCGAAGCGTCGGCGGGCGACCGTGCTGGAGCGGATGCATGTGGCGGGCTATATCACGGCCGCGCAACGCGACGCCGCGGCATGCGAGCCGGTGGTGCTTCGTTCGGCCGAGCACCGCGCCCCTGACGCGACGCATGTCGCATGGATGGCGCTCGCGCGGCGGCCCGATGGCGGGCGGACAACGATCGACCCGGTGGTGCAGACGCTCACGAGCGAGGCGGTGACGCGGCACGCGGCGCACCTGCCGCCCGGCAGCGACATCGCGGTGGTGGTGATTGACATCGCGACGGGCGAGCTGCGTGCACTGGTGGGCTCGGCGGACGCGACGGACCAGGTCGATGGCCAGGTCAATGGCGCGCTTGCTCGGCGGTCGCCCGGGTCGGCGCTCAAACCGTTGATCTATGCCGCGGCGTTTGACGCGGGCCGGCTCAATCGTGATGCGCTGCTGGATGATGTGCCGATCCGGCGTGACGGGTGGGAGCCGGGCAACTTTGATCGGCGGTTCCGTGGCGAGGTGTCGGCCGGGGAGGCGTTGCAGGAATCACTCAACGTGCCCGCGATCCTGGTGGCCGAGGGCGTGGGGCTGTCGCGGTGTGTGGGGGTGATGCGTGCGGCGGGGCTCGGGCTGCCCGAGGATACGGCGCAGCGCGGGGGGCTTTCGCTTGCGGTCGGCGGGATCGAGGTCACGCTGCTCGACCTCACCAACAGCTACGCGACGTTGGGGCGTGGCGGGGTGTACCGCAACGTTCGGCTATTCCCGGATGAGGCGGTGGTGGAGTCGGTCGCACTTGCGCCCGCGACGGCGGCGAGCATCAACGACATCTTGAGCAATCGACACCGCCTGCCGAACACCGGGCTCGCTTCGCCGGATGATGCGTCGGGCTGGCTGATGTGGAAGACGGGCACGAGCGCGGCGCGTCGCGATGCGCTGGCGGTAGGGCACAACGGCCGGTACGCGGTAGGGGTCTGGGTCGGGCGATTCGCCGGTGGGGGGGACTATCAGTACACAGGCCGATCCAGCGCCGAGCCGCTGCTTGCGGCGCTGTTCGCGCACCCGGTCCTGCGGGCAATGGATGCGCCGCCGCCGGCCCCGGTGCTCGCGGTGCGTCGGCCGATCGCGCGGGTGGCTTTGGGGGCAGCCGCCGAGCTACGCATCACTTCGCCGACCGACGGCTCGGCCTTTGTGGCGTGGGACGGGGCGGTGCGTCTGACGGCCGAGGCGACGGGGCGGTCGGCGGCGTGGTTCCTCAATGGCGAGCTGATCGCGACGACCGCGCCGCCTCGGCTGGAGCTCTTGCCGGGGCGGTATGAGTTGACGTGTGTGGGGGTGGGGCGTGAGCGTGATACGGTTTGGATCGAGGTGACCGGGTCGCCGTAGTGGTGGTGGCCCGACGCGATACGGCAATAAAGCAGCCCCGCGCGTGGCGCGGGGCTGGGCGGAGAAAAATCAGATAGCGGGTGGGCGGGTTTGCCGTGCACCGATTCAAGACTGGGGCGAGGGGCCGGCGTTGCTGTGTGCCGCGGTTTCGACGGTGGTGGTGTCGGCGGGCTTGTCTTCGATGCTCTTCTGCTTCTTGACAGCGTCGCTGACCTCGTCGTCCACGCCGGCGAGCCCCTTCTTGAACTCGACGATGCCCTTGCCGATGGACTTACCGACCTCGGGCAGGCGTTTGCCGAAGATGAGTACGCCGATGAGCCCGATGATGAGCATCTCTGGCCAGCCGATAGGTCCGATGAAAGCGAGCAGGGTAGGGGCGGTCATGGTGTTCCTCCGGGTCTGGCCCGATGGTGGTGCGGTTGCAAGATGATAGGCGGCCTTTGTGGGGCTGCCCACCTTGAGTGGTATTATTGCAGATAGACAGCCCGTAGGCCAGCGCTGTTACACCTGCGGCGCGTTTTTGGGCGTTACGCAGCGATTTGGGCGTTTTATCCGGGGTCGCTGTGGGAAATTCAAGAGGCGTTCTGATTGAAAACCCCACGGCGTTACTGGCGCAACGCCGTAGGGATAGGGGTGTTTGGTTTTGTGGCCTTGACTGGTTTCCCAGGTTTGATCGCTACAGCTTGCCCATGAGGATGCTGACGTTGTGGCCGCCGAAACCGAAGCTGTTGCTCATCACGGCGCTGATCTTGCCTTCGCGTGCGGTGTGGGGGATGTAGTCGAGGTCGCAGCCCTCGCCGGGGTTGTCGAGGTTGATGGTGGGGGGCATGACGCCGGTCTCGAGGACCTTGGCGCAGATGACGGCTTCGATGCCGCCTGCGGCGCCGAGGGAGTGGCCCAGCATGGACTTGGTGGAGGAGACGGGGGTCTTGGTGTCTTTGCCGAAGACGGCCTTGACGGCGTGCGTCTCGGCGAGGTCGCCCAGGCCGGTCGACGTGCCGTGGGCGTTGATGTAGCTCACTTCTTCGGGGTTCTTGCCTGCGTCTTTGAGGGCGGCGCTCATGGCGTAGGCGGCACCGGCACCGTCTTCGAGCGGGGCGGTGATGTGCGAGCCGTCGGCGGACTGTCCTGCGCCGAGTAGTTCGCCGTAGATCCGCGCGCCGCGTGCCTTGGCGTGTTCGAGCTCTTCGAGGATGACGATGCCGGCACCCTCGGCGAGGACGAAGCCGTCGCGGTCGGCGTCCCAGGGCCTGCTGGCCTTGGTGGGCTCATCGTTTCGGCGTGAGAGCGCCTTGAGCGCGATGAAGCAGGCGGTGCCCAGCGGGGTGAGCGCGGCTTCGGAGCCGCCGGCGATCATGACGTCGGCGGCGTCGTGGCGGATAGCGTCTGCGGCCTCGAGGATCGCGTGGCCCGCGGATGCGCAGGCGGTGGCGACCGCGGAGTTGGGGCCCTTGATGCCGTAGTGGATCGAGACGTTGCCCGCGGCCGCGTTACACATCAGCTTGGGGACCATGAACGGGCTGACGCGGGACGGGCCCTTCTCGATCAGTTTGCGGTGGCCTTCTGCGAACTCTTCCATGCCGCCGACACCGGAGCCGATGATGCTGCCGCAGCGCCACGGGTTCTCTTTCTCGAAGTCCATCCCGGCGTCGTTCACCGCGTCGATGGCCGCGTTGACAGCGAACTGGGCGAAGCGGTCGAGCTTTTTGGTCGAACGTTTACGTTCCATCGGCTCGAAGTTTGGCGGGCCGTCCCACGGGGAGACCTCGCCGCCAAACTTGGTGGTGTACTCGGTGACGTCGAAACGGGAGATCGGCTTGATGCCCGAGGTGCCTGCGCAAAGCAGGTCCCAGACTTCGGGGACCGAGTTGCCCAGGCTGGTGACCCAGCCGAGCCCGGTGATGGCTACGCGTCGATGGCTCATGGTCGCGGAGGATCCGGAGGGGGTTCAAATACAAGCGCCGCCCCGTGAGACGAGGCGGCGCGGGAGGGTTCGCCTGTATGCGGGTGGGGTATTTTAGCCGAAGCTCCCGCGCGGGCTGAAGAAGGGGTTAGCTGCTGTGAGCGCTGATGTAATCGATGGCCTTGCCGACGGTGTCGATCTTCTCGGCTTCTTCGTCGGGGATCGAGGTCTCGAAGACGTCTTCAAACTCCATGACCAACTCAACGGTGTCGAGCGAGTCGGCGTTGAGGTCATTAACGAACGAGGTGGCCGTGGTGATCTCGCTCTTGTCGACGCCCATCTGCTCGGCGACGATGTCGATCACCTTTTCTTCGATTTCTTGCTTGTCCATAGCTTGGAGCTCCTGTGCCCGCCTCGCGGGTTGATCGGTATCAGCGTTGATGCAGGCCCGTGGCCCGCCCATCACGCGGGGAATATAGCGTGCCAGGCGTTCTGTCACAAGCCCGGGAGCCCCTTGGGCACCCCCGGCGAGGCCCACGGTCGTGGGCGAGACGGCCGCCTGGCCACGCGGGAATCAACACATGGTCATGCCGCCGTCCACGCAGAGCACCTGCCCCGTGATATAGCTCGCGCCTTCACTGGCGAGGAAGGCGACCGCGGCGGCGATCTCTTCGGGCTTACCCATCCGGCGGAGGGCGGTCATGGTCTTGACGCCGTCCTTGATCGCATCGGGCAGCACGTCGGTCATGTCGGTCTCGATAAAGCCCGGGGCGATGACGTTGGCCGTCAGGTTCTTGCCCCCCATCTCCTTGGCCAGGCACTTGCTGAAGCCCGCGAGGCCCGCCTTGGCCGCGGCGTAGTTGGCCTGACCCGGGTTGCCCACGACGCCCGCGACCGAGCCGATGTTGATGATCCGGCCCCACTTGCCGCGCATCATCGGCTTGATCGATGCACGGCAGGCGACAAACACGCTGCGCAGGTTCGTGTGGATCACCTCGTCAAACTCCTCGTCGGTCATCCGCAGCAGCAGGTTGTCGCGCGTAATGCCTGCGTTGTTGACCAGGATATCCAGCCGGCCGTGGGCTTTGGCGACACCCTCGATCAGCCCCTCGATCGAGGCCTGGTCGCCGATGTCGCACGTCGCGACTTCGGCGCTGCCGCCGGCCGCCTCGATCTCGGCTTTCACTTCGTTCAGTTTGTCAGCGTTGCGAGCGACACAGACGACGTGTCGTCCGTCGGCCGCGAGCGCGAGGGCGCAGCTGCGCCCGATCCCGCGGGAGGCCCCGGTGACGATCGCGACGCGTTGTTCGGTTTTGTCTGCCATGACTTGGGTTCCGTTTCTGGCTATCGATTCGGTTGGGAGCTGGAAGCCCACCCGCCGGGGGTGGGGCCCACGGTCAATGACCGTGGGCTTCGTTCAATGGTAGTGGATTCGTCGTCGCTACTTCGGGTCGCTGAAGTTCTCGACCTTGATGCTTTTGTCCGTGCGACGCATGAGCCCGCTGAGCACCTTGCCCGGGGCGAGCTCGATGTATCGGCCGGGCAGCGCCTTCGCGGCGTACTGCATCGACTGCGACCAGCGCACGGGGTTGGTGAGCTGTTCGACCAGACGCAGTGAGATGCGCTTGGGGTCGTTGACGTGTGGCTCGCCGGTGACGTTGCTGAGTACGGTGCAGGTGGGCTCGCTCCAGTCGACCTTGGCCAATGCGTCGGCGAGCTTGATCGCGGCGGGCTGCATGATCGGCGAGTGGAATGCCCCGGCCACGGTCAGCGGGGTCGCGCGGAGGCCCGCGGCCTCGGCCTCCCCGACGATCGCCTCGCACGCGTCGAGCGTGCCGCTCACGACGACCTGCATCGGGGAGTTGTAGTTGGCGGGCACCATGATCGCCTCTTTGGGCAGCGCATCGTTGACCTTGTCGCACAGCACCTCGATGTTGGCCTCGTTGACGTCGCCCGTGATCGCGACCATGGACGAGGGCGACGCCTCGGCCGCGGCCTGCATCGCCTCGCCCCGCAGCCGGACCAGTTTCAGCCCGTCGGCGAACGAGTAGCAGCCCGCGAGGTGCAGGGCGGTGAACTCGCCCAGCGAGAGCCCGGCGGTTGCGGTGATGCGATCGACCGTGCCGTTGGCCTGGAGCGCCCGGTAGCACGCGACCGACGCGGTGTAGATGGCGCACTGCGCGTTGTCCGTGCGGTTGAGGTCGTCGCTGGGGCCTTCGAAGCAGAGCTTGGCCAGGTCGAAACC
>JBITAC010000002.1:0-24103 GCA_044439905.1 Phycisphaerales bacterium JB063
CGCAGAAGTCGTCGGGGCCGTGCGCGGTGAGCAGGTGTTCGCCCGGCGTTGCGTCGATGCCGCGCGCGGCCTGCGGGGTACACACGACCGGTCGGCCACACGCCATCGCCTCGAGCACCTTGTTCTGCACGCCCGGCGCGATCCGCATCGGCGCCACCGACACCGCCGCGCTGTGCAGGTAAGGCCGAACGTCCGGCACCGCGCCGACGACACGCACACCCGGCAGCTTATGCAGCACACGCACCGAGGCACTCGGGTCTTTGCCGACGATGACAAACCGCGCGCCCGACACCTTCGCCCGGATATTGGGGAACACCAGCCGGGCAAACCAGTTGACCGCTTCGATGTTGGGGCGATACGACATCACCCCCGTGAACACGCACACCGGCCGATTGCTCGGCGGCGCAGGCCTGAAGTAGTCGAGGTCCACCCCGTTGCTCGCGACTGTCGGGTTGACGGCACAGGTCACGGAACGCTCATACACCCGCGCCTCGTTGCGAGAGATCACACTGATCGCGTCCGCGTGGACGGCCCGGCCGGCTTCGTAGCGGCGAAGCTGTTTGGCCTCAGCGGCGTAGACCGCGCGCATCGGGCCGACGCTCGTCTTCGCGTAGCGCGCCCACTTGGCGCTGTCGACGTCAACGAGGTCGAGCACGTGTCGGACAGGCTGACCCCCGCAGTGCTGGATCGCCTCGGCGTAGTGGGCCATGCCCGTGCAGAACGTGACGACGACATCGAAGGGGTGGTCCAGGTGCGTCTGCACCAGCTCGTTCACCAGCCCGGGGTGTGTGTACGCGGCGGGGGTCGCGGCCCGGCCCTGCAAGAGCGCGCGGGCGGCGACCGCGCGGCGGCGCATCGGGCGAATGCGCTGGTAGATGATGTCCGCATAGCGACGCAGCCCGTCGATCTGCTCGTCGGTCGGCGGCGCGTCGCAACAGGTGCCCAGCGTCACGTCGTGGTAACGCGCCAGCGCCTTGAGCAGGTTGTAGGAACGGATGCGGTCGCCGCGGTCGGGCGGGAAGGGCAGGCGGTGGGTCAGCAGCAGCACGCGTCGGCGTCGTGGCGGGGCATGGCCCGGGGCGGGGCGTGCGGTGTCGGTCACGGTGCGGGATGGTGCGTGTGGCGTCACACCCCCTTCATCGGCCCGCGGCACCCGATCGCCACAAGAACGCCGCGCCCGCCCTACGTCCGAAAAAACACCCCCGCTCGAAGGCGGGGGCGTACGGGAGGACTTGAATTTTTATCGGTGCGTCAACGATAGCGCCACGCTTACTCGGGCTGCGCCTGGCCGGTGACGTGCGACGGGTCGGCGACCGCGAGCGACGCGCCGGTCTTGGGCACGGCGACCGCGTAGTACGGGTAGGTCACGACGGTCGCGACCACCTCGTCGTCGGCCGGGGTGTTCGCGGTGAACTGCACAGCCAGCTCGCTGCCGACCTGCTGGATCGCGTCGATGTGGACCCAGTAACCGGCCGAGGGCTTCTCACCCAGCGCGACCACCACCACGTCGTGCGCATCGAAGTCCATCGGCGCCGGGCAGGCCTCGGCGAAACCGCCCCGCTCCCACTGGCCCTGGTTGGTGATCAGGTACGTGCCGGCGTTGGGCAGCGCGGCGCTGCTGCCCGCGACACCGTCCAGCAGCTCGACCGGCTCGGCCAGGTGGAAGTGGCCCGACGACGCGCTATCGCCATCGCTCTTGCAACCGACCAGCACGACCGCGGGCGTCAACGCGACGGCCCACATCATCTTCTTCCATTCGAATGCGATTGCCATGAGTGTGTCTCCAAGTTGGGGTTGGCCCAGACGGGCGAACCGGCATCATAACGCAACAGCCATCCGGGGCGCAACGCCGGGCGGCTACTTCTTGACCAGCACCATGCCGTTGAACGTCCGGCCCTCTTTGCGGTACTTGCGTTCGAAGTTCGTCCCCACCAGCTCGCCGGGCTTCGCGGACGCGGGCGAGACGAAGGGCTCGCGGTCGTAGAGGTCGGCCACCTGCTGGGCGTGTTCCTGCATCCAGTCCCAGTAGTCGAGGTGGTCGGTGGCGACCCGGATGCGCCCGCCCGGCGTGAGCACGCGGTAGAGGTCGCCGCGGAGGAACGGGGCCTGGAACGTCCGCCGCTTGTGGTGGCGCGCCTTGGGCCAGGGGTCGGGGAAGTACCAGTGGAAAGCGTGCACGCTCGCGTCGGGGACGTAGTGCCTCAGGAAGATCGTGCCGTCGGCGCGGAGCATCTGCACCTGCGCGAGGTTGAGGCGGCGCATGCGGTCGGCGGCGTACTTGTAAAACGCCGAGGCCCACTCGATCCCGAGGTACAGGACGTCGTCGTGCAGCGGGGCTTCCTGCGCTAAGAAGGTGCCCTTGCCCGAGCCCAGCTCGATCTCGAGCTTGCGTGGGTTGCCTTGCTGATCGAGCTGCACGGCATCGGGGAACCAGGTGCGCAGGTCGATGTGGTTAGCGCCGGGTGCGCTGCCGAAGTCCGCGAGCTCGGGCAGGTCCGCCTGGTCTTGGCCAAAGCCGGTGACGTCCATGGTCTGTGTGCTGGAGATGCCTTTGCTCATCGCGACAGGATACCAGCGCCGGGGGGTGGGTCGCATCGGCGGGAGAACGGCGGCGGTGTTTCGCAGCGCGTCGGATGGCCAAAGCGATATGCTGCTGCGGGGGCCAACACGCCCGGAGACGAGGAGTCGGCATGATTTGTTTTGAGTTTCTGGTCGCGGTCTTCGCGATCGTAGCGATGGTGAAAGTCGCGGACCACGAGGGCCAGTCCCCGGCTGTGTGGGGCTTTGTGACGTTCGGGCTGATCCTGCTCTGCAGTCTGATCCCGCTGCCGTTCGTGCGCGTGATGATCGCGCTGGCGTTGTCGTTTTTCACGATGCTGGGTTGGAACGCCTACCAGTCGCGCGGGGAGTGATCGGTTTGACGCGCGTCGCCGCTTGTGGCTCGCGGCTTAGCGTGGCACACCATCAACGCGCTAAGCCGCAAACGGCGACGCGTTGGCGCTAGGCCTTCTCGTAGGTCACCATGACCATCAGGTCGGACGGGGCGAAGCGGCGCGTGGTCGCGCTCGCGCCCAGGGAGCCGCCCGTCGCGGGGTCTTTGGTAGGCAGGACGGACTGGGGCGCGATGTTGCCGGAGATGTTGAGGACGTTGACGCCCGACTCGGCGATCCAGGCGTTGACCTCGTCACTGAGCTGGCTGGGGGTGTCTTCGCGTCCGATGAAGATCTTGATCTGCTGCATAGGGGAAGGTCTCGTGTACAGATTCGATTCGGGGTCGGTTCGTGCGTGACAGGATAACGGCCTGCTTCGCCGACGCCCAACGGGCGAGGCGCAGCCGATCGCGCCGCCGCAGGCGCGCCGCCCGAGAAACGAGGGCTACTCGATGTCCAGCGAGGTGATCGCGCGGGCGAGGCGGGCGATGCCTTCGCGGATCTGCTCGACGGTCGGCACCCCCACCGCAAGTCGGATGGTGTTGGTCGGCGGCGTGCGGATCGGGTCAGTCGGGTAGCAGTACACGCCGGGCAGGAACAGCACGCGCTCCTGGAGCGCCTTATCGAACAGCGGGCCGGACCGGCCGGTGTCGACCCCGGCGGGCAGGGTGAGCCAGACGTAGAGCCCGCCCTTGGCCCGGGTCCAGGTCACGCCTTCGACGTGGCCGAGGTGTTCTTCGAGCGCGGCGTGGGTCGCCTCAAGCTTCGCGGCGTAGGCACGTTTCAACACCTCGACGTGCTGGGCAAACGCGCCGGTCTGCATCGCGCGGTGGATGACGTGCTGGCAGAAGTTGCTCGAACCAAAATCGCGCCCGCCCTTGCTGAGCTTCACCGGGTCGGCGAGCCCCTCGGGCAGCAGGCCATAGCCCGTCTTGAGCCCCGGCGCGAACGGCTTGGAGAACGTCTGGCACAGCGCGACGTACTGGTTGTCGGTGTCGTAGGACTTGATCGAACGCGGTGTGTCGCCCGCGTAGGTCAGCTCGCGGTACGCGGCGTCTTCGAGCAGGACGATGCGGTGGCCCGCCTTCTGGCTGTAGCGCTTGACGATGTCGAGCAGCTGCGGCCGACGCGCTTCGCTGAGCGTGATGCCCGTCGGGTTCTGGTGGTAGCTGACGTTGTAGACGATCTTGACCTTGCGGAGCTGGCCCGAGGCGGCGAGGCCTTCGAGCAGGCGTTCGAGCTTGGCCGGGTCCATCCCGTCGTCGTCGAGGTCGACCGACCGGACGGTCGCGCCGAACGACGTCAGCGCGGAGGTGTAGACGAAGTACGTCGGCCAGCCGGCGATGACGATATCGCCTTCGTCGACGAGGACTTCGGTCAGCGTGTGCAGGATCTGCTGGCTGCCGGTGGTGACGACGATGTCGCCGGGCGAACACGACGCGGGGAGCGTGCCGCCGGCCTGGGCTTCGAGGTCGGTGAGGTGGGCGAAGAGCGTCTCGCGGAAGGCGTCGAAGCCCTCGGTCGTGCCATACTGCAGCGCGGCGCGGGCGGCGTCGTCCGAGCCGAGGATCTCACGGGTCAGCGGCGAGACGGCGTCGGCGGGGAGCGTGTCATAATCGACCAGCCCGGCGGCGAGAGAGATGATGCCCGGGTCCTTGAGCGCGAGCCGGATCATCTCGTTGATGGGCTGGTCGATTGCGTGCCGCGCCGAGCGCGACAGGCCGAGGGGGAGGGTGGATCGGTCAGCGGCTGTTGCAGGGGATTGGGTCGTCGTCATGGCGGGCACATCCGGTTGATCGTGGGTCGGATCGGGCCTTGCATGATAAGGCTGTGCGGGTCAACCCGCGACGAGGTGCTCGCGGAGCAGCGCGGTCGCCTGATCTTTAGTGAGCTCGCTGGCGGCGATGCGCAAAACGAACTGTTCGGCCTCGTCGTGGTTGAAGTCGAGCGTGTAGCCGTGGTCGTCGAGGAAGTAGAGCGTCACCGCAAACGCCACACGCTTGTTGCCATCCACAAACGCATGGTTCTTAGCCAAGTGGAACAGGTACGCCCCCGCCATCGCGGGGAGGTCTTCGTGGACAAACTGCCCGCTAAACGTCGCGCGTGGCATCGCCAGCGCGGATTCAAGCAGGCCCACGTCGCGGACCCCCGTATCCCCGCCGTATCGGTCGATCTGGTCCTGATGCAGCGCCAGTGCAATGTGGGTGGTCACAAATCGGATCGTTTCCACAGACCCCTACTCCGCAAGCTTCTTAAAGACCGGGCCCCAGCGTTCGTTGATGCGATCCATCCGCGCATCGAAATCTGCGGGCAACCCGTTGTCCGGCTTTTTGCGGAAGAACAGGCCGTCGTCACGCTTCACGAACTCAAGCTCCGTATTTTCATCGATCCCCAACAATTCCAGGATCGGTTTATCGATCACCAGCGCCAGGGAGTTGCCGTGCTTGGAAAGCTTCTTGATCATCATCGCGGCCACCTTTCGTTATAACGTCCGTATTATATCGGTTGGAACGGCCGCGGCCTAGACTTCCAACAAAAAACCCGCCGAATCGGCGGGTTTTGGGGGTTTGGGGATCGGCCGGCTACTCGTCTGCGTTGTCCGGGCCGGGTGCGGGGGTGTCATCCGCATTGGGCTGGACCCGGGTGTTGCGCTGGACGGGTGTCCGCTGGAGGTCGAGCTCTTTGCCTGCGGTGTCGTCGGCGTCAGCCGTTGTGTTGTCCGCATCTTGGACGGCGGCTTCTGCGGGGCCGGGGCGGGCGGGGTCCCAGATCGGCACGTTGGAGATCATCGGCGCGATGACGAGTGCGACGATGGCCATGACGTTGATGAAGATGTTCATGGATGGGCCGGAGGTGTCCTTGAGCGGGTCGCCCACGGTGTCGCCGACGACGGTGGCGGCGTGCCCCTCGGAGCCCTTGCCGCCGCAGTGTCCTTCCTCGACGTACTTCTTGGCGTTGTCCCAGGCCCCGCCGGAGTTGGACATCATGAGCGCGAGCAGGACGCAGCCGATGAGTGCGCCGATGAGCATGCCCGCGAGGGTCTCGCCGCCGAGGATGAAGCCAACGAGCACGGGGGCGCCCACCGCGATGGCGGCGGGGAGGATCATCTTCTTGAGCGCGGCCTTGGTGGCGATATCGACACAGCGGGTCGCGTCGGGCTCGGCATTACCTTCGAGCAGGCCGGGGATCTCTTTGAACTGCCGGCGGATCTCCGTGATCATCTCGTTAGCGGCGGAGCCGACGGCCTTCATGGTGACGGCGCCGGAGAGGAACGGGAGCATGCCGCCGATGAACACGCCGACGAGGACGGGGGCGTGGTTGACGCCGAGGCGGAGGACGGCCATGTCTTCTTCGCGGAGGTGGCCGTTGGCGACCTCGACGAAGGCGGCGATCATGGTGAGTGCCGCGAGGCCGGCCGCGCCGATGGCGAAGCCCTTGCCGATCGCGGCGGTGGTGTTGCCCACCGCGTCCAGGCCGTCGGTGATCTTGCGGGTCTCTTCGCCCATCTCCGACATCTGCGCGATGCCGCCGGCGTTGTCCGCGACCGGGCCGTACGCGTCAATCGCCATCGTGATGCCGACCGTGCCGAGCATCCCGACCGCGGCGATCCCCACGCCGTAGAGCCCGGCGAAGTGGTGCGACACGAGCACGATGCCGGCGATCGTCAGCAGCGGCACCGCGACCGACTCAAGCCCGACCGCGAGGCCGTTGATCATCACCGTCGCGACGCCGGTCTCCGACGAGTGCGCGATGTCGCGTACCGGTTTGCCGCCCGTGTAGTACTCCGTGATCAGCCCGATGATGATGCCGCCGACCGCACCCGCCGCGACGCAGTACCACACCGCGAGCTTGACGTCGAGGTACTGGATCGCCAGCGCCGACGCGAGGATAAACAGGATCGCCGCGCCAAACGTCCCCACCCGCAGCGCCGCCGCCGGTGCCCGGCCCGCCGAGGCCTTGACCAGGAAGATGCCGATCAGCGAGCAGATCAGCCCCAGCGTCGTCAGACCCAGCGGCAGGTACATCAGCGTGCTCTTGGCCAGGTCGATCGCCTTGAGCATGCCCATGTCGTGCGGCGTGCTGACCAGCCCCAGCGTCGTGAACTCGGCCGGGCTGCCCGGGGTGCTGATCCCGACCATCGTCGCGGCGATCGCGATCGTCGCGATCTGCGCACCGCAGTAGCTTTCAAAAATGTCCGAGCCCATGCCCGCGACGTCGCCCACGTTGTCGCCCACGTTGTCCGCGATCACGCCCGGGTTGCGCGGGTCGTCTTCGGGGATGCCCGCCTCGACCTTGCCGACCAGGTCGGCCCCAACGTCCGCGGCCTTCGTAAAGATGCCGCCGCCCACGCGGTAGAACAGCGCGACCAGCGAAGCCCCCATCGCGAAGCCGTGGATGATGTGCGCCCCCGCGGCCGGGTCTTCGCCCTTGGTCACAAAGAAGTAGAACAGCCCGCCGATACCGATGAGCCCCATCGACGCGACGGTGAGGCCCATGACCGACCCGCCAAAGAACGCGATCGACAGCGCCTTGGCCTGGCCATGCTCATTCGCGGCGACGGTGGTGCGGACGTTGGCCTTCGTCGCGCAGTACATGCCGATGAACCCGGCGATCGAAGAACAGATCGCGCCGGCGAAGAAGGCGATACTCTCGTTCCAGTCCTTAAACCACCCCACCGCAAAACCAATCAACACCGCGAAGAGCCCGAGGATTACGAACTCCCGCTTCATAAAGGTCATCGCCCCGCGGTGGATCGTCTCGGCGATCTGGGCGACCTTGCCCTCGCCCCCCGACTGCTTAAGGATCGACATCAGGATGAAGCCCGCCGCGGCGAGCCCAAAGACCCCCATCAGCGGGGTGACCAGGTAGAGGGTGTCAAGCATGGGTGGCACTCGATCGATCAGAAGAGGGACACCGCCCCCGGGGCTTCCTCCTACGGATGCTCCGCCGGGCGTGAGTTAGGGATCGGCTAATCCATACAGGGTTAGCCCCAAACACGGGGCGAGGATTGTAACCATCCCCCATAGCCGCCGCCAGCGTTTTTTATCACACTCCCCAAACATTCCAAAACCAGCCCGACCCCCCAAAACCTGCCCCCCGCCCCGCCCAAACGCACGGCCCGACGCACGACACGCCCGTTTCGTTAACAATGCGTATCTTTCGCGACACCGGGCCAACACGCCGTGGGCACCTCAAGGCCCAACCCACGCCCCGCCGCGGGCGCCATGCCCCACACCTGCAAACAAACCCCGATCGAACCGCCATGCAAATCCAACTCCCCGACGGCTCGTCCCGTGAACTCCCCGAAGGCAGCTCCGCCTACGACCTGGCCGCCTCCATCGGCGAAGGCCTCGCCAAAGCCGCCCTGGGCGCACGCGTCAACGGCGAACTCGTCGACCTCCACCGCCCGCTGGCGGAGGCCGCTTCAGCGGCCGGCTCTTCGGACCCCAATGCTCTAATTGAAGTCGCCATCATCACCGCGCCCCGCCTCAACAAAAAAGGCATCCCCAACTACCGAGACGATGCGCACCGCGCCGACGCCCTCTACCTCCTGCGACACTCCGCCGCACACGTCATGGCCGAGGCCATCGAAAACGTCTACGGCAGCGACAAAGTCCAACTCGCCTACGGCCCACCACTCGACAACGGCTTCTACTACGACCTGAAGTTAGACACCCCCATCAGCTCCGACGATTTCGAGAAGATCGAGCAAGAGATGCGCAGGATCGTGGAGGAGGACCGGCCGTTCACGCGTTTAGACCGTTCTCTAAAAGCGGGTTTTGCCGAACTGAAGAACGAAGGCAACAAATACAAGCAACACAACGCTATCAAAGCAGTCAATAACGGGGCTCGAAGCTTGTCATTTTATGTAACTGGTGAGCCTTCAGAAGATCAAGTTGCTGGCGTGCCTTTTGATCCTGATGATGAAGTTGACGAATCGTGCTTCACTTCACCAGAGGGCTTAGAGCGATTCAAAACCAAGTTCCACAAAGTGTTTGGCTGGCAATGGCAAGACCTCTGCCAAGGCCCGCACGTCGACCGCACGTCCCGCATCGCCGCGTTCAAGGTCATGTCCGTCGCCTCCTCCCACTGGCACGGCGACGTCAACTCCGACCGCTTCCAACGCGTCTACGGCACCGCGTTCTTCTCACAAGCAGAACTCGACCAGCACCTCGACAACCTCGAAGAAGCGCGAAAGCGGGACCACCGTCGAGTGGGTGAAAAACTCGGCCTGTTCTCCATCGACGAAAAAGTCGGCCAGGGCCTCATCCTCTGGAAACCCAAGGGTGCCGTCGTCCGTGACGAGCTCCAAAAATTCATCGGCCAACACCTCGAACGGCAGGGCTACCACCAGGTCTTCACGCCACACATCGGCAAGCTCGACCTCTACCGAACGTCCGGCCACTTCCCCTACTACGCCGACTCTCAGTTCCCACCGCTCGTCGACAGCGACCTCATGAAAAAGCTCGCCGACGAGGGCTGCTCCTGTGGCGACCTCGCAGCGCGCATGAAAGACGGCGACATCGAGGGCTACATGCTCAAGCCCATGAACTGCCCCCACCACATCCGCATCTACGCCTCGGATAAACACAGCTACCGCGACCTGCCCATCCGACTCGCCGAGTTCGGCACGGTCTACCGCTGGGAACAATCGGGCGAGCTCGGCGGCATGACACGCGTCCGCGGCTTCACGCAAGACGATGCGCACCTCTTTGTCACACCCGACCAACTGGCCGACGAAGTCATGGGCTGTATCGAGCTGGTCAAGATCATCTTCAAGACTCTGGGCATGGACGACTACCGCGTCCGCGTCGGCACACGCGACCCCGACTCGACGAAGTTCGTCGGCGACCCCGAAGACTGGGACCGCGCCGAAGCCGCTTGCGGCTTAGCGGCCAAAGCACTGGGAGTCCCCTTCACCACCGAGCCCGGCGAGGCCGCGTTCTACGGCCCCAAAATCGACTTCGTCGTACGCGACGTCATCGGACGTGAATGGCAGCTCGGCACCGTCCAGGTCGACTACCAACTCCCGCAACGCTTCGACCTCGAGTACGTCGGCAGCGACAACAAACCCCATCGCCCAATCATGATCCACCGCGCGCCCTTCGGCTCGATGGAACGGTTCATCGGCGTGCTCATCGAACACTTCAACGGCGCATTCCCGCTCTGGCTCTCGCCCGAGCAGGCGCGCGTCCTGCCCGTCAGCGACAAGTTCATGGACTACGCCAGGGAAGTCGAAGCCCGCCTGAAACAAGAACGCCTGCGCGTCACGCTCGATGAAGGCAACGACCGGCTGGGCGGCAAGATCAAGTCGGCCGAGGAAGACCGCATGCCCTACATGCTCGTCGTCGGCGGCAAAGACGCCGAGGCCCGCACCGTCAGCGTCCGCCACCGCGACGCCGGCGACCTCGGCGCGATCCCGCTGGAAACATTCGTCCAAAACCTCGTCCGCGAACGCGACACGCAATCGCTCGCGCCCATCGTCGCCACCGTCGCAGGCGACTAAAAACACCAACGCGCATGACGCCAACGACCCGCGCAGCCGTACACCACTCGAAACAATGCACGGCGCGCACGGCCTGTTGAGCGCGCGGGTGGAGCAGGACCGCCAACCCACGCGCGCTCACATCGCTTGCGCACACAAAAAATGCTTTACAAAACAGACGCGTCTTGTATGATCCCGCGTCGCGTGTCGTGCTCCGAAACCCGATGCGCGTGTGTTGCGGACTGTTGTACACACCCGAGTTGTTTTCAAAGCGCCATGATTGAAGTCAAAGAAAGCCCCCTCCACGGGCGCGGGCTGTTCGCCCGTACGTTGATCCCCGCCCATACCGTCATCGGCTACCTCGTCACCGAGCCGGCCGATGAACACGAACACGACGGCCCCTACATCCTCTGGGTCGACGGCGAGCGCCCGGTCAAAGTCACCTGCGACCTGCGGTTTATCAACCACAGCGATGCGCCCAACGCCGCGTACTACGACGACCTCAGCGTCATGTCCCTGCGCGACATCCAGCCGGGCGAAGAGATCCTCCACGACTACATGGGCGACGAGGCCGGCTGCCCCGAATCCGTCGTTGACTTCGACGAGCAAGACCGCCTCGACGAAAGCCGGGTAGACGACGTCGCCGATGCAGACGCGGCCGTTGCTGCACACGACCGCAGCGACGACGCAAGCCGAGCGCTGGTCCCCGGCGTCGCGTAGCGACCCGGCCATCGCCGTGCGGCTGAGCTGGGCTTGCCGCATCGCCCCGACGCGACGCCGATCCACGAGCCGCTACGATACCGCTCGATGCTGTCCTACATCCTCCTCACACTCGGCGGGCTGCTCTTCGGATCGGTCGTCTACCGCTACGACATGCACGAGCGCGAGCCGTGGTGGATGCTCCTGCTGTCCTGCGCAGGCGGGGCCGTGGCGATGGCCTCGGCCTTTGCCCTCGAGTATGCCGCGCTCGTCGCACTCGCCAACAGCGGCCTGCCCTACGACTACGCCCTGGTCCACGCGACCCTCGCCGGCGTCCTCGAAGAGCTCGGCAAGTTCCTCATCCCGCTCGCCGCACTGCTCCTCTTCCGCAAGCAGTTCAACGACCCGATGGACGGCCTGATCTACGGCTGCATGGCCGGGCTCGGCGCCGCGCTCTACGAAGCCGTCTGGTTCATGGTCAACGAACCCGCCACCACGCAGGACGCCGCCGCCTGGCTCCCCCTGCTCCACCACCGCGCGCAAGACGCCGTGCGGCTCCTCATGCACACCTGCTGGGGCGGGCTCGGCGGGTACGCGCTCGGGCTCATCGTCCTCAAAAAACCCTACCGCCTCGAACTCGCCAAGACGCTCGGCGGGGCCATCCTCCTCCACCTCGTCTGGGACCTCTTTGTCGGATTCGCCAACGAACAAACCCTCGCCCACCGCCTCTTCGCCGCACTCACCCTCGGCGCGACCGTCGTCTGGTTCGGCTTCCTCACCGTCCAGGCCAACCGCTGGTCAAGGCAGATGCACGCCCCGCAAAGCAAGCAAAAACTCACCACACGCATCATCCGCGCGATCCTGACCCGAAAGTTCAAGTAGCAAACACACGCTTGGCGGCCACGCGCAGCGTCCGTCGGCCGGGTATGTGTCGCGTTGACAGCGCCGATCGCGCGGGACCCGGCGCGTCGCCCGCTAAGCGTCGTGCCGCTGTTGATGTTGTTTTTGTCAACTCCAACCCAACACCAACACCCCCGCTAAAATACCCGGCTATGCAAACCACACTCCTCGGACAAACCGACCTTAACGTCAGCCGACTCGGCTTCGGCGCCGCGCCGATCGGGTTCCTCGAAACCCCCGAAAAACAGACCGGCCGACTGATCAACCTCCTCCTCGATGCCGGCGTCAACCTCTTCGACACCGCCGCCATGTACCGCGGCGCCGAAGCACGCCTCGGCGTCGCCCTCGAAGGCCACCGCGACCATGTCGTCCTCATCTCCAAGTGCGGACACGCCGAGGAAGAACTCCCCGGCGGCGACTGGTCCCCCGAGCTCATCCGCGCGTCGATCGAACGCTCCCTCCAACGCCTCAAGACCGACCACCTCGACATCGCCCTGATCCACTCGTGCGAGCAGAGCGTCCTCGATGAGGGCGAAGCGCTCGCGACCCTCCTCACGCTCCGCGACGAGGGCAAGCTCCGCTACGCCGGCTACTCGGGCGACAACGAAACCGCCGCGAACGCCGCTGCGCTCGAAGGCGTCGACATCATCGAGACCTCCATCAATATCGCCGACCAGCACAACATCGACGTCGTGCTCCCCGCCTGCATCGAGCACAACGTCGGCGTCATCGCCAAACGCCCGATCGCCAACGCCGCGTGGAACCCCCTCAACAAGCAGCGCGGCGTCTACCAGACCTACGCCAAGACCTACCACGACCGCCTCAAGCAGATGGCCATCACCCCGATGGACCTGGGCTACCACGGCCACCCGGAGGTCGAGTGGCCCGAGATCGCGCTCAAGTTCACCCTCGCCCTCGAAGGCGTCGACACCGCCATCGTCGGCACGACCAGCACCGTCAACGCCCAGGCCAACCTCGACGCCGTCGCCAAAAACCCGATGCGCGACCAGGCCGTGCAAAAACTCCGCGACGCGTTCAAAGAAGCCGAGCAAAAAAGCGGCGAAGCATGGGTCGGGCAGACGTAGGGTTTTGGGACGAGCCGCGACCGTCAGGGAGTGGGCCGGAAGCATCTCACGCAGAGGCGCAAAGGCGCAGAGATCAGGCCAATGCGACTTTACTCCGCGCAGATCTGTACAAGGTAGAAATCTTTTCCCGCATCCACTTGATCTATCGAATAGCCAACAAATCGCACCAGAACCCTACCGGGTTTGACTTGATACTCATCCTGGAGTTCCCAGGGCCAGCCGTAGACCCCCACTCTTCCACTTGGCACTTCGATCTTCGTTTCAACTTCAAAGCCAACGGTTTCGTCAAACGAAGGCCGCTCTTCGTTGGGCCCAACCGATATGATCGAAGCCGAATCATCCCCTTCAGGACATAGTGCGGCAATATATTGATGGGTGTTATGGCGCTGCGCTACATGCGCTTCCGTCCATTCTTCTGGAGCTTCGGGCTCGAGTTCTGCATCGGCGATGTAGAACTGCCTGTAGGAAGAATCTACTTCAAACTGTTTCATGCCTTGACTCTGCGTCTTTGCGCCTCTGCGAGAGACTTTCAGAAACCTACCCCGCCGACGACATCATCCGCGCTTCGACGTCTGCGACGCCCGGGGCGGGGAGGGTGCTTTCATCCATGAGATACGCATCGATCGCGCGGGCGGCGCCGCGGCCCTCGGCGATGGCCCAGACGACTAAGCTCGCGCCGCGGCGGACGTCGCCGGCGGCGAAGACGCCCGGGACGTTGGTCGCGAACTGGCCCTCTTCGGTCTTGGCGGTGCCCCACTCGGTCTCAACGCCCAGACGGTCGAAGACGGACGGGGTGTCGTGGCCCGTGAAGCCGATGGACAGGAAGACGAAGTCGGCGGGGAGGTCCTGCTCGCTGCCCTCGATCTCCTGGCTGATTTTTTTGCCGGTGGTTTCGTCGACGGACCAGGCGAGCTTGCTGACGCGCATGTGGGTGAGGTTGCCGTCGTCGTCGCCGATGAAGGCCTTGGGGAGGATGTTGTAGCGGCGCGGGTCGCGGTCGAACTTGGCGATGCCCTCGGCGTGGCCGTAGTCGATGAAGTACGTGCCGGTGGGCCCGGGCCAGGGGTGGTCGGCGTCGCGTTCGTCGGGCTCGCGTTCGCGTCGGGTGATGTTGGTGATGCTGGCGCAGCCCTGGCGCAGCGCGGTGGCGATGCAGTCGGTGCCGGTGTCGCCGCCGCCGATGACGATGACGTTTTTGTCTTTGGCGTCGAGGAACTGGCCATCGGCGAGCTGCGAATCGAGCAGGGACTTGGTCGACTGGTGCAGGTAGGTCATGGCCATGTGCACGCCGTCGAGGTCGCGGCCCGGGAGCTTGTCGAGGTCGCGGCCACGCAATGCGCCGCAGGCGAGGAGCACGGCGTCGTAGTCGTCCTTGAGCTGCTGGGCGTCGATGGTTTCCGCGTCGCCGGCCATCCCGTGGTGCGAGCGTGCGTCGGTGTCGGCGTTGCCGTCGGTGATGTTGCAGTTGGTGCGGAACGCGATGCCCTCGGCGGCGAGGAGGTCGACGCGTCGCTGGACGAGCTTCTTGTCGAGCTTCATGTTGGGCACGCCGTACATCAGCAGCCCGCCGATACGGTCGTCGCGTTCGAAGACGGTGACGAGGTGGCCTGCCTTGTTGAGCTGGTCGGCGGCGGCGAGGCCGGCGGGCCCGGAGCCGACGATCGCGACGCGTTTGCCCGTGCGTTCTTTGGGCGGCCGGGGCGTGACCCAGTTTTCTTCGAAGGCCTTGTCGATGATCGCGCACTCGATGGACTTGATCGTCACGGCCGGGTCGGTGATGCCGAGCACACAGGCGGACTCGCACGGCGCGGGGCAGATGCGGCCGGTGAACTCGGGGAAGTTGTTGGTTCGGACAAGCCGGTGGTACGCGTCTTCCCAGCGTTGGTGGTAGACGAGGTCGTTGAACTCGGGGATGAGGTTATCGATCGGGCAGCCGGTGGCGCTCTGACAGAACGGGACGCCGCAGTCCATACATCGTGCGCCCTGCTCGCGTAGCGTGCGATCGCCCGCGCGTTCGTAGATCTCGTAGTAGTCGTTGAGGCGTACGAGCGCGTCACGCGAGGGGCTGGGCTCGCGTTCAAACTCGAGAAATCCGGTGGGTTTACCCATGATGCACCTCCGATTGCGTCGGCGCAGGGAGTGCATCACGCAAAGGCGCAAAGGCGAAAAGGAAGCCGTAAGACAAATTATGTCTTTGCGGCTTTGCGGCTTTGCGTGAGGTTTCTGGTGTGTTTTTTTCTGCGATCATCTGGAGTGACTCCTCGCCTTATGCGTGGCCGACTTCGGGGGTGGGGGCGAGTTGTTTTTTGCGTTGGTTGAGGACACGTCGGTAGTCGATGGGCATGACTTTGATGAACTGGTTCTGGAGGCGTGACCAGTTTTCGATGATGTGCTCGGCGACGGGCGAGTGGGTGTAGATCATGTGTCGTTGGATGAGGCCGAGCAGCTCCATGACGTCTTTGCCGTGGTCGAGTTTTTCGAGCTCGACCATTTCGGTGTTGCAGTGGCTTTCGAATTCTTCGTCGCGGTCCCAGACGTAGGCGATGCCGCCGGACATGCCTGCGGCGAAGTTGCGCCCGGTGGGTCCGAGGACGACGACGCGCCCGCCGGTCATGTACTCGCACCCGTGGTCGCCGACGCCTTCGACGACGGTGTGTGCGCCGGAGTTTCGGACGGCGAATCGTTCGGCGGCGATGCCGCGGAAGTAGGCCTCGCCGCGTGTTGCGCCGTAGAGTGCGACGTTGCCGATGATGACCTGTTTTTCGGCGGCGAAGGTGGCGTTGGCGGGCGGGCGGACGACAAGCTTGCCGCCGGAGAGTCCTTTGCCGGCGTAGTCGTTGGCGTCGCCGGTGACGGTGATCGTGACGCCTGGCGCGAGGAATGCGCCCAGGGATTGGCCCGCGCTGCCGCGGAAGTTGAGCGCGATCGTGTCGTCGGGCAGGCCGGTTTCGCCGAGCCGGGTGCTGATGGCGTGGGAGAGCAGCGTGCCGACGGTGCGGTCGGTGTTGGTGATGGGCCCGGCGTACTCGACGTGTTGGCGTGCTTCGATCGCGGGCTCGCAGTGCTCAATGAGTCGGGTGTCGAGTTGGCGTTCGAGGGCGTGGTCCTGCTCGATGAGCTTGCGGATGCCGACGTTTTGCCGGTGGGCCGGGGGCTTTGCCTGCGTGAGGATAGGCGTGAGGTTGATGCCGTCGGCCTTCCAGTGGTTGATCGCGTCGCGTGGGTCGAGCAGGTCGACGCGTCCGATGAGTTCGTCGATGGTGCGGATGCCGAGCCGGGCCATGTAGCGTCGCGCTTCCTCGGCGACGAGGAAGAGGTAGTTGATGACGTGTTCGGGCTGGCCGGTGAATTTTTTGCGTAGGACGGGGTCCTGTGTGCAGACGCCGACGGGGCAGGTGTTGAGGTGGCACTTGCGCATCATGATGCAGCCGGTGGCGACGAGCGGCGCGGTAGAGAAGCCGTACTCTTCGGCCCCCAGCAGCGCGGCGATGACGACGTCGCGGCCGGTCTTCATCCCGCCGTCGGTCTCGAGCCGCACGCGTGAGCGCAGGTCGTTCATGACGAGGGTCTGGTGGATCTCGGCGAGCCCGAGCTCCCAGGGGAGCCCCGCGTGTTTGACGCTGGTGAGCGGTGATGCCCCGGTGCCGCCGTCGTGTCCGGAGATGAGGATGTGGTCGGCGTGCGCCTTGGCGACGCCGGCGGCGACGGTGCCGACACCGACTTCGGAGACGAGTTTGACGCTGACGTCGGCTTTGGGGTTTGCGTTTTTGAGGTCGAAGATGAGTTGGCTGAGGTCTTCGATGGAGTAGATGTCGTGGTGCGGCGGCGGGGAGATGAGCCCGACGCCGGGTGTGGCGTAGCGGAGCTTGGCGATGGTCTCGTTGACCTTGTAGCCGGGGAGCTGGCCGCCTTCGCCGGGCTTGGCGCCCTGGGCGATCTTGATCTGGAGCATGTCGGCGTTGGCGAGGTAGTAGCTGGTCACACCGAACCGGCCCGACGCGATCTGCTTGATGGCGGATCGTTTGGACATCGGCGAGCCGTCGGCGTACTGCTCGAGCGCGTAGCGCCGGGAGTCTTCGCCGCCTTCGCCGGAGTTGGAGCGCCCGCCGATGCGGTTCATGGCCAGGGCGAGGGTTTCGTGCGCCTCTTCGGAGAGTGCGCCCAGGGACATCGCGCCGGTGCGGAATCGCTTGACGATCTCGGCGGCGGGCTCGACTTCGCAGAGGGGAAGTGGCCGAGTGGCCGAGTGGTCAAGTGGCCGAGTTTCTCCGACTTGGCCACTTGGACACTCGGTCACTTGGCCACTTTCATCGGGAATCTCGTCTTCCAAGCACAGGGTTTTGAGTCGCAACAACCCGCGCAAAGTCGAGCGGTTTTGTGCGTCGTCGTTGGCGTGCTGTGCGAACTGGTCGTAGGCGCCGCGTGAGTTGGTGCGTGCGGCGACCTGGAGCGACGCGATGGCGGGCGGGCTGTAGGCGTGTGATTCTCCGCCGGCGCGCCAGTGGTACTCGCCGGGGTTGGGGAGTTGGGGCTTGCCTTGGCCGGCGTCGCTGCTGTCGCGTCGGGGGTAGGCGAGGTTGTGTCGGCGGTTGCATTCGTCGGCGAGTGTGTCGAAGGTGCAGCCTTGGAGCCGGGACGCGGTGCCGACGAAGCAGCGGTTGATGATGTCGTCGCCCAGGCCGAGGACCTCGAAGATCTGCGCGCCACGGTAGGAGGCGACGGTACTGATGCCCATCTTGGACATGACCTTGAGGATGCCGAGGTTGATGGCCTTGATGAAGTTATCGACGAGTTTGTCGTCGGGCAGGTGCTTGTTTTTGTCGACAACGCCTTGGTCGCGTAGCGCGAAGAGTGCTTCGAAGGCGAGGTAGGGGTTGACCGCGTCGACGCCGTAGCCCAGGAGCGTGCAGAAGTGGTGGACTTCGCGGGGTTCGCCGGACTCGAGCACGATGCCGATCTTGGTGCGCGACATCGTGCGGACGAGGTGGTGGTGGACGGCTCCGACGGCGAGCAGGGAGGGCAGCGGGACGTTGAAGGGCCCGGCCGCGCGGTCGGAGAGGACGACGACCTTGCAGCCGTCTTCGATCGCGCGGTCGACCTCGGCGCTGATGCGGTCGAGTGCCTGGCGGATCGAGGCGCCCCCCGCCTCTTCGGCGCGGGCGTAGGTGGTGTCGATGGTTCGGCTGGTCCATCCGCGGACGGGGTTTTGCTCGAGCGCCTTGAGCGCGTCGAGTTGGTCGTCGGTGAGGATGGGGTGTGGCAGCTTGATTCGGCCGCACTGCTCGGGCGTGGACTCGAGCAGGTTGCCTTCGGGCCCGAGCATAGTGTCCAGGCCCATGATGCAGGCCTCGCGGATCGGGTCGATCGGCGGGTTGGTGACCTGCGCGAAGAGCTGCTTGAAGTAGTCGAACAGCAGGCGGGGCTTGTCGGAGAGGACGGCCAGCGCGGCGTCGTTGCCCATCGAGCCCAGCGCCTCTTTGCCGTTCTTGACCATCGGCAGCATGAGCAGGTGGAGGTGCTCGACGGTGTAGCCAAACGCCATAAGCCGGGCGAGGAGCGGGCGGTCGAAGGCCTCGGTGGCCTCGTCGCGGAGCATCTCGTAGTCGGCGCTGGCCTGGTCGGCAGTGCGTCGGTCTTTGCCTCGGGGCGTGGGCAGGTCGTCGATGTGGATCGGGTGCTCGGCCAGCCACTCGCCGTAGGGCCGGGCGTTGGTGTAGCGTGCTTTGACCTCGTCGTCGGGGATGACTCGGCCTTCGTCGAAGTCGACCAGGAACATGCGCCCCGGTTCGAGCCGGCCCTTCTCGCGGACAAAGGCGGGGTCGACATCAACGACGCCGACCTCGCTGGCCATGATGACGCGGTCGTCGGCGGTGATGTAGTAGCGTGAGGGCCGCAGGCCGTTGCGGTCGAGGCATGCGCCGATGACGCGGCCGTCGGTGAAGGACACGCTGGCGGGCCCGTCCCAGGGCTCCATCAGGTGGGCGTGGTAGGCGTAGAAATCGCGCTTGGCCTTGCCCATGGACTCGTGGTTTTCCCAGGCCTCGGGGATCATCATCATGATGGCCTCGGGGAGGGATCGGCCGTTCATGACGAGCATTTCGAGGACGTTGTCGAACGAGCCGGAGTCGGAGGCCTCGGGGTTGACGACGGGGAAGAGGTTGTCGATGTTTTCGCCGTAGTGCGTGCTGCGCATGAGGCCTTGCCGGGCGGCGACCCAGTTTCGGTTGCCTTTGACGGTGTTGATTTCGCCGTTGTGGCTCATCATGCGGCAGGGCTGCGCACGGTCCCAGCTTGGGAAGGTGTTGGTGCTGAAGCGTGAGTGCACCATGGCGAGGTGGGAGGTGTAGTCTTCGCTGCGCAGGTCGGGGTAGAAGCCGGGCACCTGCTCCGGGGTGAGCTGTCCTTTGTAGACGATGGTGCGTGCGGAGAGTGAGCAGATGTAGAACGTGCCGGGCTTGACGCGTGGGTCTCGGATCTGGACTTTGTTGATGACACGGTTGCGCACGAGGTAGAGGGTGCGCTCGAAGGTGTCTTCGTCCATGTCCGGGCCGGCGGCGACGAAGACCTGTTCGATGACGGGCATGGACGCGAGGGCGGTGGGCCCGACGTCGGCGTTTTCGGGTTCGGTGGGGAGTTTGCGCCAGCCGAGGACCTTAAGCCCGGCGGTGTTGAGTTCGCTTTCGTAGGTGTCCTTGCAGACCTGGCGTGGCTCATCTTCCTGGGGGAGGAAGAGGTTGCCCGCGGCGTATCGGCCGGGCTCGGGCAGGTCGATGCCCAGGTCGCGTTGGGCGGCGGCGCGGAGGAACTTGTGGGGCAGCGCGGTGAGGATGCCGGCCCCGTCGCCGGTGTTGGTCTCGCAGCCACAGGCCCCGCGGTGTTCCATGCGGTGGAGCATGGTGAGCGCGTCCTGGACGATGGCGTGCGAGCGTTTACCCTTGAGGTGCGCGACGAACCCGACGCCGCAGGAGTCGTGCTCGTTGGCGGGGTCGTAGAGCCCGCGCGCGGGGGGCTGACCCGGGCCTGGCGTGGCGGGTGTTTGCCCTGTGTGGGGTACGGGTACTTGAGTAGGTGTGCTATCGGCGTTCATGCGCGGGTTTACTGATTCGGCCGGCGGCCGTGGTGCCAAGTGTCGGGGGCGGTATCGGGTTGTGAGTTGCCGTGTTTAGCGGCTGGCGGAGGTGTCGGCCTGTGGCGAGCCGTTGGGCTCGGCTCCGGCGCGGGCGAGTAGCTCGTCCATGAACGCCTGGGCCGCGGGTCCGGGCCGGCTGCCGCGTCGGGTAATGATCCCGATCGGGCGGGTGAGCTTGGGCGTGAGCCGGACGCCGCACAGTGAGCCCGCATCGATCTCGCGCTGGGCCGCACGCTTGGGCAGGATCGCGATCCGGTCGGTGACGGCCACCGCGCCCTTCAGGGTGTCAAGATTATCGAATCGGTGGCTGACGTTGGGCGACACGCCGTGCTCCGCCAGGTAGCTGCGGATACGGCGGCCGATGGGCAGGTCGAGGTCGAACCCGACAAAGCCGAACTCGCCAAGCTCCTCGGCCGCGACCGCCCGGCGTTTGGCGAGCGGGTGGGTCGGGCCGCACACCACCGCCATCACTTCCTCACGCAGCGGCTGCACCGCGACGCGCTTGCAGCGGTCCGGGTACGACACGATGCCAAAGTCGTCCTGCTGCGACGTCACCGCCTCGCAGATCGCGTCGGGCTTGAGGTAGCTCACCTGCACCGAGATGCCCGGCATCTTCCTTTCAAACGAAGACGCGATCTCACCCAGCAGGTCGATCCCGAACGAATAGATCGCCGAGACCCGCACCACGCCCTCGAGCGCGTCGGGCTGCTGGCCCAGCGAGCTGACCTTGCGCTCCATCTCGTCGAACTTCTTGAGCGTGTCCTTCGCGCCGACCAGGTAAAGCTCCCCCGCCTGCGTCAGCTCGAACGGGCGGACCGACCGGTCGATCAGCTTCACGCCCAGGCGGCGCTCGAGCTGGCCGATCCGCTGGCTGGCGGCCGACTGGCTGATACCGAAGAGCGCCGCGGCCTTGGAGAAACTCCGGCAACGCGCCACCTCGACAAACAACCGAACCGTCTGCATCGGACCCACCACGGCCGCAATCCTTTTGATTAGTATTACTTATGAGCCAACACGAATCTATCAGAATACATCAATTCAGCCCCGCAGGCAATCCTCGCTCGCCTAGGAAATGCCCCAGCAAACCGCCCTGGGGCCCCAAAACCCGTCTATCTCTTCAGACGGGCGGGAAGGCGGGGTCATACACCTCAATCCTGGCGGTCAAAGTATAGGCCGGGTCGATGAAGAGCCGGTCGGGGCAGCACGGTCTGGCGGGTCGGTCGGCTCGCGGGGCGGGGGTCCCTATTCGTCTTTCTTATTAGGATGCCCCGCCGCCCCCTTGGAGCTTGCCTTGCCAGACCGTCCCGTGATCGCGCACGTGCTGCACCGCCTCGACTTCGCGGGGGCGGAGGTGCTCGCCGCGCAGATCGCGCGGGGGATGCGGGAGCGATACCGGTTTGTGTTCATGGTGCTTGATGGCGTTGGGCCTTTGGGGGATCGGCTGCGGGACGATGGGTTTGAGGTGTTGGAGCTGCACCGTCGGCCGGGCGTGGATCGGCAAGCGATGCGGGCGATGCGGGAGGCGCTACGGACGCACGACGTCGGGCTGTTGCACGCGCACCAGTACACTCCGTTCTTCTACGCCTCGGCCGGGCGCGGGCTCGCGTTGCGCCGCCGGGTACCCATCCTCTTCACCGAGCACGGCCGACACACCCCCGACCGGCGATCGACCAAACGCGTGCTCGCCAACAAGCTGCTGCTGGCCAAGGGCGACCGGGTGACCGCGGTGAGCGGGTTTATCCGGCAGGCGTTGATCGACAACGAGGCGATCCCGGCCGACCGGGTCCAGACGCTCTACAACGGCATCGACCCCGGGCCAACGCGCTCGGCGCAGGAGCGTGTGGCGGACCGCGTCGCGGCGCGGGCGGCGCTGGGGCTTGAGATGGAAGTGCCCATCGTCGTGCAGGCGGCGCGGTTCCACCCGGTGAAGGACCACGCGACGGCGCTGCGGGCGTGGCAGCAAGTGCATGCCGAGTTGCCTGAGGCCCGGCTGGTGTTGCTGGGTGATGGGCCGTTGCGCGACGAGTTGGAGGCGCTCGCGCATGAGTTGGGTATCGAGGAAGCGGTGCACTTCATGGGCCAGGTGCCCGATGTTCGTGCGCTGCTGCCGGGCGCGGATGTGGCGATGCTGTCGTCACTGAGCGAGGGGCTGAGTGTGACGCTGCTTGAGGCGATGGCGGCGGGCCTGCCGATTGTCGCGACGGCGGTGGGCGGCAACCCGGAGCTGGTGGCCGATGAGGCGACGGGCCTGCTCGCGCCGCGTGGGGACGCCGAGCGTCTGGCGTCGCACCTGCTGGCGCTGCTGGGTGATGCGACGCGTCGCGCCGCGCTCGGCAAGGCCGGCCGATCGCGCCTGCTCCAGCGGTTCACCGCCGAGCAGATGCACGCGGGCTACGCGCGCTACTACGAAGCGCTGCTTGGCCGTTGATACAAACCCATCGCTATCAGTGTCGCATGATGCCCCGCCTATGATTCATTGCGATGCCCAACGACCCCGAGCAACAACTCGAAACGCTCAAACGCGGCCTGTGCGGCGACTGCGGCGTGGGCCCCTTCAGGGGTAAACGGCCCAGCCAACAGGTGTCGGTACGGGCGGCGGTCTGGCTCGGCCTGGGTCTGCTGGCGCTGACGGGGGCGGGGGTCGGCCTGCTCGCGTGGCTCGGATCAGGCTGAAACACGTCCCCACCGTTCAGCCCCATCGCGACAACGCTTAGACACGGCGTGTGCCTCGGACGCGTGCGATTCACGCCGATTCAGCCTTGCCCGCCTTTACTTTACGGGATTTCCAGCATGATTTATCGAAAAAGTACTTGACAACCCTACCTTCCGCCTGTCTAATCAACAGGGTCCACTCCGATTCACTTCTGGATCGCGTTGCAAGAGAGCTTTTGGCATCACCTTTCTTGGGTTGCCGGGCAGGAGACTATGGAAGGCCGCGACGGCCAAGTTGGATAGCAATCTGGTATTGAGTTGGGTTTTCTTCAGCCGGCATCATTTCTAGCCGGTCATTCTGAAGCGTGCTGCTTCGGCATCACTTCCAATCCCTAATCCGTTCCCTTTTGTCTCGGCTGCGCTGTGCAGCCGGGAAACCGTTGTCATTTTTTGAAGGAGAAGTTTCATGAAGACTCTCGCACTTTCCGCCGCCGCCGCCCTGGCTGTCTCGACCTCCGCCAGCGCGGCCCTGCTGCTCGTTGTCGACCTCAGCGTCACGGACCAGGTCACCATCACCTCGACCACGGGGGCCTCGAGCGCGACGATCAACGGCAGCGACGGCACCGGCGTTTACCTCGAAGGCTTCTACAGCGGCGACCGGGCCTCCGGCGTTTCCGATACGCTGGTTACAGGCGACCTCACCAACGTCGGCAACGCCAGCAGCGGCGCGCCGAACCTGTTCACCTCGGGCCTGGTCGATACCGGGCTGAACATCTTCGCCTGGTCACCCGATGCCACAGTTGATTTCACCTCCGGCTCGCAGGCCTTCACCGGCTCCGCGACCTGGACGCTCGCCTCGGACGACTACGCCGAGATGGTCGCGGGCAACAGCGGCGGCGACATCTACTTCCCTGCCGACGACGCCGGCGACCTCGCCACTGCCGTGGTGATCGGCCAGTGGTCGGTCATCCCCGAGCCCGGCTCGCTGGCGCTGCTCGGCCTCGGCGGCTTGGCGGTCCTCCGCCGTCGACGCTAATCGGCGACCTCGCCCAAGGCCCCTCGACCGGCGGCGTACCTCACCAACACAACTACAGGCGGGGGCGCCCCAACGCGCGGGCCCCCCAATTTTTAAAAACACCCCCCAAAAACCCCCCCCCAACCCGGGGCGGGGGGGGTGTAAACACCCCCGGTAAAAAGCTATACAAACACACATACGGACCCA
>JBITAC010000003.1:0-30844 GCA_044439905.1 Phycisphaerales bacterium JB063
GAGAAGACCCTCGCCTACGTCCGCAACCGCTCGACCCGCCCTGAGTGGACCGTCTACGAAGAAGACGACGACGCCGAGTACGACTACCGCAACCAGTGGGACTTGGCCGACTTCGTCCCCCTCGTCGCCGCGCCCCACTCGCCCGACAACACCAAGACCGCCTACGAGTTGCAACAACAAAACGTCAAGCTCGACCGCGCCTACATCGGCTCGTGCACCGGCGGCAAAATCACCGACATGCTCTTCGCCGCCAACATCCTCCACAAAAACGAGGTGAAGATTCCCACCTTCGTCGTGCCCGGCTCCACCGAGGTCCACGCCGACATGCTACGGCTCAACCTCTACGGCGAACCGATCGACGGTGGCACAGGCGTCTCGCCTGTGGATGTTGCCGACTCTAAAGCCACCACCTCCATCTACCACGCCCTCGAAGCCGCCGGCTGCCAGATCGGCCCCGCCTCCTGCGCCGCCTGCCTCGGCGGCCCGCAGGACACCTTCGGCCGACTCAACGAACCCATCAACTGCATCAGCACCACCAACCGCAACTTCCCCGGCCGCATGGGCCACAAGGACGCGGGCGTCTTCCTCGCCAGCCCCCTCACCGCCGCGGCCAGCGCCCTGCGGGGCACGGTCACCGACCCCCGCGAATACGTCGCCGAGCCCATCCTCACCGGCGAAGCCGGGCTGGTGTAAGCAGCGCATGAGCAGCCCGGCTACCGCCATCAGGATTTACGATCGCGGTATCGCAGATCGGTATTGGGTCCCCTGCTCGCCTGAACCTATGTTTCAGGCATGAACACACATACCCCCCCGACCGCCCTTCCCCGACCGCACCAGGCCCGCCCCGCCGACGACCGGCCGACGCTGCTCCAGCGGGCCCGCCGGGCGATCCACGCCTACTATCAGGCGCACGCCAACCGGCCTACCACCGAGGTCCTCCCCCTGGGCCACCCCCGCGCCCGCGCACACCAGCCCGGCGAACGCCGAACCGTCTTCGGCCACAACGTCATCATCACAAAGCCCCCCAAGCCCAAACCATCCCCCCACCCAGACAAGGGCTAGCATGGAGCTCTACCAACTCAAGGCATTCGCCGCCGTCGCGGAACACGGCAACGTCACCCGCGCCGCCGAGCACCTCTTCACCAGCCAGCCCGCCGTCAGCGCTCAGATCAAGGCCCTCGAGCGGGAGTTCGGCGTCGCGCTGTTCGACCGCACGCCCACCGGCATGGCCCTCACCCACGCCGGCAAAGAGCTCCTCGAACAGGCACGCAACATCCTCGATCAGGCACGCGCCACCCGCGACCTCGCCAGGCACCTCCGCGACGGGACCGTCGGCCGACTACGCATCGGGCTCAACGACGCCGGCCCACGCCTCCGCGTCGACGCACTCTCACGCGCCCTCCTCCAACAACACCCCGAACTCTCCCTCGAGTTCGTCCACGGCACCACCGGCAGCGTACGCGACGCCGTCCGGCGCTACGACGTCGACGCGGGATTCATCGAAGGCCCATGCAACGACCCCGCCCTCGTCGCTACGCAGATCGGTGTTGTCGAGCTCTGCATCGTCCTCCCCAACGACTGGGCGCAGAACCTCCCCGAGGCCGAAGACTGGCAGGCCTTGGCCAAGTTCCCCTGGGTCTTTACCAGCCCCGGGTGCTCCTACAATGTCCAGCTTGAGCGGCTATGCAAGCAGCAGCAGATCGCGCCCCAGAAGCAGTTCCGCCTCGACCATGAGTCCACCTCCCTGCACATGGTCCGCCAGGGTTTGGCGGTTTCGATGGTCGACCGCGCCTGCGCTCAGCCCTTCGCCGACGCAGGGGAGCTGACGATCTGGCCCCACTACGAGGACCAGATCCCGTGGTCCGCGGTCTTCCTCAAGAAGCGCCAGCACGAGCCGGGCATCACCGCTTTCCGGCAAGCCGTCGCGGAGGTGTTCGAGGACACCGCGGTGGTGTGAGCAGCCCGACCCGGATGCCGCCAAACCATTACGCCCTGGCAAAACGCGTGCCCGCTGAAACACACGCGGGGGCAGCGTCGTCTTATCATTCCTGTCTGGCCGTCCTTTTCTCTGCCCAAGGAGCCCCCATGCGAAATGCCACCTGCCTCACCGCACTACTCCTGTCCGCCTGCACACTCCTGCCCGGCTGCATCGGCATCAGCGCCCAGAAGCACTACACCCGGCGGGCCACACTCGGGCAAGAACTCACCGACCTCAAAACCGCGCACGACCAGGGCGTGATCAACGACGTCGAGTACGCGGAAATGCGGGCAAACCTGATCCACGGCCACGACGACGACTAACGCCACCCGGCAGCGGCCCGGCGATGGGTTACCACCCGCCGCGCTGCCGGTACGCATCGATCGCTTCGAGAAACGCGCGCAGGGTCTGCGAGTTGAAGCCGGCGTCGGTGAAAAAGACAACCCGGCCCTGTTCGTCGAGGAGCAGGACACGGGCGTGCCCGTCGCGCGGATTGCCGGTGAACCGGGCGAGGGTCCGGCCGTGCCACCACACACCGATGAGCCGGTCGTGCAGCGCCTCGGGCACGCGATGCGCCGCGCGGCGGATGATGTGCCGACGCGTGAGCAGGTGCTTGAGTTTGGTGAACGCCGCGACCTCGTAGAGCTGTGCCTCGGGCAGGTTCGCCATCGCCACCATTGCCCAGTAGTTGACGTCGTCCTGCGCCTCGGTCTCGTAGATCACCAAAAGCACGGTCGGCCTGCCGCGCAGGTCGTCGGGCAGCGTGAGGGAGGCCCCGGCGAGCGACTCGCCCACGACCCGCGGCAGCGTCTGATGGGTCGGGTCCTGCGTCTCAAAGACCGTGGTACAGCCGACACACCCGACCACACCGCCCCAACACAGCACCAGCCATAACACGCTCTTCACCGGGAGGTTTTACCACGCGGGCCGCGTCGATGCCCGCCGGCCGATCCTTCGTGTTCCGATGGTCGGCCGGTATACTCGAACCTCCTTCCACCGGAGACCGGGCATGCCGATGCGTTTCACGATGCTTGCAACGATGCTGTCCCTGCTGCTCTGCGGGTCGACTGATGCGCACGCCCAGCGTGTCGGCGTCACACTCGCGGAGACGTTTGGCCAGACCCAGCCCGACGACCGCATCGGCGCGGCCGGCGCGGACCGCATCCGCGGGCTGCACTGGGTCGACGGCGACCTGATCGTGACCGGCAACGACGGCCGAACCCTGTCTGACGATGTCCAGGCCACCGACGACGGCTACAACCCCGCGACCGGCGACCACCTCAGCCGATTCGTCTACCGCGTCAGCACCCGCACCGGCGAGCGTCTCTGGCAGCAACGCTACACCGGCGACCACGGGCGGACCACCGTGTCCCCCGACGATCGGCACGTGCTCGTGCAGCTCGACACCTCGGGCCTCGCCGCCAACGAAGACGACACCGCTATCGCACGCGTGCTCGATGCGCGGACCGGCGAGACGCACACCGACGTACTGCATCGCGATGTCAGCGAAGCCGTCCGCCGCGACGCGGGCGACACGATCGACACCCTCGCCTTTGGCCCGCGGCGCGGCGAGGTCGTCATGGTGTTTCAGCAATCCGAAGAAGACGCGCGGCGCGCAAACCGGGTGGACAATCAGGGGCAGACGCTGATCGACACGCACGGCACACGGGCGTACCGCTACCACTGGCAGCGTCGGCGGCGCGTCGGCCGAGCGTTTATGACCGACCCCGGGCCGATCGAGTTTTCGCTCTCGCCCGATGGCACGCTGCTGGGCTACGTCGCGCCGCTGCACAATGTCATCTGCGTCTACGGCGTCCAGGCCCAGCGCGACCGCGTCCTCGCCGGACAGCACCAGACCCGCCGCACCGAGCCCGACGAGCCCGCGGCGATGCTCGACGCACCGTTCTACAGCGGCATCCAGATCAACAACACCCACGCCGTCGTCGCCCGCGACGCGCCCGGCGGGCCAGACCCCGCGATGCTCTTTGTCATCAACCTGACCAACGGCCAGGTCGAGGCACGCATCGAATCGCCCGGCGGGCACCTCGTCTTCGACGTCGATTTCGACCGCGAGCGTATCGCCGTCACCGGCAGCGCCCGGCACCTCGCGGTCTACGACTTTGCCGGCAACGAGCTCTACTTCGAAGAAGATGCAACGCCCCACCGCAACCACGCGATCGCGATCTCCTCCAACGGCCGACGCATCGCGCTGGGCGGGCACGACAACCTCGTGCGCGTGTACAACATCGACCGCCGGTAAACCTCGGCCGCTGCGCCAACCCGCCGGCTTGGGGTGCGCCGCCGGGTGTGGTCTAATACAGGCGGCCTGTTTGACGCAACATCACAAGGAGCACGCGATGGCGATTGAGCTGACGTTTCTGGGGCACTCGGGGTTTTTGATCAAGGATGCTGATACGGGGGTCGCCGTGGCGGTCGACCCGTTCCTGACCAACAACCCGCTGGCGGTGAACAAGCCCGAGGAGATCGTGTGCGACTACATCGCGCTGACCCATGCGCACGACGACCACTTCGGCGACACCCTCGCGATCGCGAAGCAGAACGACGCGACGGTGATCTGCGCCTTCGAGCTGGGCGAGTACCTCATGAACGAGCACGGGCTGGAGAAGGTCGAGCTGGGCAATCCCGGCGGTCGGATCAAAACCGGCTTCGGCTACGTCGCGATGACGCAGGCGTTCCACTCGTCGAGCTACGACGGCCGATACATGGGCCAGCCGATGGGGCTCGTCTTCTCCATCGGCGGCGTGAAGCTGTACCACTGCGGGGACACGGCGCTGTTTGGCGACATGAAACTCATCGGCGAAGTCGCCAAGCCCGACATCGCGATGATCCCGTGCGGCGACCGCTTCACGATGGGCGTCGACCTCGCCACCCGCGCGGCCGAGATGATCAAGCCCAAGATCGCGGTCCCGATCCACTACAAGACCTACCCGGTGCTGAACCAGACGATCGACGGGTTCGCGCCCGTGGGCGTCGAGGTCAAAGAGATGCAGCCGGGCGAGGTGTGGAAGTACGCGAGTGAGGCGTAAAACCCCGGCGGGTTCTGTACGCAATCCACCGCCGCTTGCGGCTTAGCGCGGCAGACCGGTGGTCACCGCTAAGCCGCAAGCGGCTGGGTCGCTCAGATATGGATCGCGCGGCCCGCGACGCCGAGGGCGGCTTCTTTGACCGCTTCGCTCAGGGTCGGGTGGGCGTGGCATGAGCGGGCGATATCTTCACTGCTGGCGCCAAACGCCATGGCGGTCGCGCACTCGGCGATCAGTTCACCCGCTGCGCCGGCAAGGATGTGGACACCCAGCACACGGTCGGTCGCGGCGTCGGCGAGGACCTTCACAAACCCGTCGGTGTCGTGGTTCGCGCGGGCCCGGCCGTTGGCGATCAGCGGGAAGCTGCCCTTCTTGTAGTCGATGCCCTCGTCCTTGAGCTGCTCCTCGGTCTTGCCGACGCTAGCGATCTCGGGGTGGGTGTAGACGATGCCGGGGATCGTGTTGTAGTCCATGTGGCCGTGGCCCGTGGCGATCATCTCGACACAGGCGATGCCTTCTTCCTCGGCCTTGTGCGCGAGCATCGGGCCGGGCACGACGTCGCCCACGGCGTAGATGCCTTCGATGCCGGTCTCGAACTTCTCGTTGACCTCGATCTGCCCGCGTGGGTTGGGTGTGATCCCGACCTTGTCGAGGCCGAGCCCCTCGGTGTTTGGCTTACGCCCCACCGCGACGAGGACACGGTCGGCTTTGACGTCGTCCTTGTCTTTGATCGAAATGGTGACACCTTTGCTGTCGGACTTCACGCCGGTCACTGCGCAGCCGAGCATGAACGTGATGCCCTGTTTTTTCAGGGTTTTCATCGCCGCGTTCGCGAGCTCGTTGTCCATGCCGGGGAACGCGCGGTCGAGGTACTCGATGACGGTGACCTCGGCCCCGAGCCGACGCCAGACGCTGCCGAGCTCCAGCCCGATGACACCCGCACCGATCACGGCCAGGTGCTTGGGGACCTCCTGATAGTCGAGCGCTTCGGTGGAGGTATCGACGCGGTCGTCGCCGAGGTTGACGCCGGGGATCGTGGCGGGCACGGAGCCGGTCGCGATGAGGACGTTTTTGGCCTGAACAGTGTCGCTACCGATGGTGACCGATTTGTCGGCGTTGAAGGTTGCGGTGCCCGTGTAGGTCGTGACTTTGTTCTTCTTCATCAGCGACGCGACGCCGCCGGTGAGCCCTTTGACGACCTTGTCTTTGCGTTTGAGCATGGCGGGCAGGTCGAGCGAAACGCCCTCGACCTTGACGCCGTGGTCTTTAAGGTCGTGCAATGCTTCTTCGTATTTTTGCGAAGACTGGAGGAGCGCTTTGGAGGGGATACACCCGACACGGAGGCAGGTCCCGCCCAGCGCGTTTTCTTTTTCGACGATGGCGGTGTTGAGGCCGAGCTGCGCGGCGCGGATGGCGGCGACATACCCGGCGGGTCCGGCACCGATGACGAGGAGGTCGTGGTTCTGAGTCGGCATGCTGATCTTCCGTTTGATTGCGGGGGAGCGACATCATACCCCTACGCCTGAAGGGTGTCGTCCGCCGGCATTCTCTCGTACCCACGCGTCAGACGAAGAAGACTTCGTAGATCACTACGGCGGAGACCAGCAGGATCGCTGACGCCCCGACGGCCAGCCAAGCCCACTGGGCACGCGTCAGCTCGCGCTCGACGACGGGCTTCTTGTCCCACACGATCTCGCTCGGAGCCGACGACTTCCCAGACTTCTTACCGGGCACAAAGCCCTTGGGATACACCCGGAACTTTTGCCCACACTTTCGGCACTTGGCCACGCGTGTGGTTTCGACTTCTTTGGCCGCGTAGCTGGTCAGGCAATGGGGGCAGGTCGCTTCCGCCATCGGGCATACTCGCTTTGCATGGGCGGGCGGGGTCAGGTTGCCCGGGTGCGGTTACGCCTCGATCAGCATGCGGGCGGGGTCTTCGATGCATTCTTTGATCGTCTTGAGGAAGGTGACGGCTTCGCGGCCGTCGACGATGCGGTGGTCGTAGGTCAGGGCGAGGTACATCATCGGGCGGACCTCGATGCGTTCGTCTTTGCCCGGGGTGCCGACGGCGATGGGTCGGCGGACGATGCCGTGCATGCCCAGGACGCCGGACTGCGGTGCGTTGACGATCGGGGTGGACAGCAGCGAGCCGTAGACCCCGCCGTTGGTGATGGTGAAGGACCCGCCGGTGAGTTCGGAGAGCTGGAGCTTGTTGTCCTTGGCTTTGACGGCGTATTCGGAGATGGCTTTTTCCGTGCCGGCGAAGCTGAGTCGCTCGGCGTTCCGTAGCACGGGGACGACGAGGCCTTTGCCGCCGCCGATGGCGATGCCGATGTCGAAGTAGTGCTTGTAGATGATCTCGTCGCCGCGGACTTCGGCGTTGACGGCGGGGAACTGTTTGAGTGCTTCGATGGAGGCCTTGACGAAGAAGGACATGAAGCCGAGCTTGATGCCGTGCTTCGCGACAAAGCTGTCCTGGTGCTGCTTTCGGAGGTCCATGACGGCGGTCATGTCGACCTCGTTGAAGGTGGTGAGCAGCGCGGCGGTCTGCTGCGCGTTGACCAGCGCCTTGGCGATGGTGCGTCGCAGCGGGTTCATGCGGACGGCTTCTTCGGGGCGGTCGCCGGAGGCCGGGGCGGCCGTTGCCGAAGGGGCGGGTGCGGCGGGCTTGGCCTGGGGCGTGTTGGTTTTGCCCTGGACATGGGCGAGGACGTCTTCTTTGAGCAGGCGTCCGCTCGGGCCGGTGGCTTTGACGTCCCCTGCGGCGAGGCCGTGCTCGTCGAGCAGGCGCTGTGCGGCGGGCATGACGGTGGCGCTGCCGTTGGAGTTCGCATTACTGGTGGCGGCTGTGGGCGTGGGCGCCTTGGGCTCCGGGGCCGCGGCGGGTTCGGGTGTTGCCGGGGCGCTGCTGGCGGCGGGTGCTGCGCCGGCGCCGCCTTCTTCGATGTGCGCGATGACGTCGCCGACGCGGGCGGTGTCGCCTTCCTTGAGCAGGAACTTGACGATCGCGCCGCCGACGGGCGAGGGCAGCTCCTGATTGACCTTGTCGGTCTCAAGCTCGACGAGCGGCTGGTCGGCGGAGACGGCGTCGCCTTCCTTGACCAGCCAGCGGCCGATCTCGACTTCGGTGACGGATTCGCCGACCTCGGGGACCTTTAGTTCGGTGGGCATCGTGCTGCGGCTCCTGGCCTGCGGGGTTGGGGGTCGTCGTGTCAGCGCGGGATCGTACCGCGCCGACGCGCTGCGTTGTTGGGGTTAGCCGGCCTTTTTGCTGGTGGCTTTGGCGGCGGGCTTGCGTGTGGGCGCGGGCTTCGCGGCGGGCGGGGCCTCGTAGGTTTCGCCAAACGCCTCGGCGAGGAGGACTTCCTGCTCGATCTTGTGCGCGGCCTTGGAGCCCGTCGCCGGGCTCGCGGAGTGGCGGCGGCAGGCGACGCTGAGCGATCGCTCGCCGAGGAACCGCTCCTGGTAGAAGCGCTGCTGGAAGAACGGCCAGGCGCCCTGGTTCTTGGGCTCGTCCTGCACCCAGACCAGCGGCGTATCCGCGGGGTAGGCGGCGAGGGTATCGACCAGCGACTTGCGCGGCAGCGGGTAGAGCTGCTCAAGCCGGACGATCGCGATGTCGTCACGCTCCATCTTCTCGCGGCGTTCGATCAGGTCGTAGTAGACTCGGCCGGTACACAGCAGGATGCGCGACGTCTCTTTGGGCTTGCCGGCCCGGGCGTCGGGCAGCACACGCTCGTACGAACCCGATGCGAGGTCTTCAAAGCTCGAGACACACAGCGGGTGACGCAGCAGGGACTTGGGCGTAAACACCACCAGCGGCTTGCGCCACGGCCGCATGACCTGGCGACGCAGCAGGTGGAACATCTGCGCCGGGGTCGTGGGCTGGCACACCTGGTAGTTGTCCTCGGCCGCGCTGGTGAGGAAACGCTCGATCCGCGCCGACGAGTGCTCGGGGCCCTGACCCTCGAAGCCGTGGGGCAGCATCATCACCAGCCCGCTGAGGCGTTTCCATTTGTCCTCGGCGGTCGCGATGAACTGATCGATGATGACCTGCGCACAGTTGACGAAGTCGCCGAACTGCGCTTCCCACATGATCAGCCCGTCGGGGTAGTCGAGCGAGTAGCCGTACTCAAACCCGAGGACGCCGGCCTCGCACAGCGGCGAGTTGAAGATCTCGACGGAGGCCTGCTCGGGGTCCAGGTGCTGCAGCGGGCAGTACTCGTGGCCGTCCTCCGCGTCATGGAGCACCGCGTGCCGGTGGGAGAAGGTGCCCCGCTGGCTGTCCTGCCCGGTCAGGCGGACGCGGTGCCCGGCGACAGCGAGCGAGCCGATCGCCAGCGACTCGGCCGCGGCCCAGTCCAGCGGCCGCTCACCGCGGGCCTGCTCGGCGCGGGCGCGGAACAGACGCTTGTGCTTGGGGTGCAGGTTAAAGCCCTCGGGCATCTCCAACTGGTCGTGCAGCAGCTTCTGCTGAATCTCGACCGGGCAGCCCGTGTCGACATCGTCGGCCGTATTTTCCTTGCCGCCCGTGTACCCCATCCACAGCCCGCGCAGCGCATCACTCCGCGTCTTGTAGGTCGGGGACTTCGCGGCGCTGAGCTCCTTCTCGAGAAGCTCGGTCCGGCGCTCGGCGATGCGGTCCGCGTCTTCCTGCGTCACCCCGCCCATCTTCAGCATGTCGTCGAGGTACGACTTCCACACGCCGGGCTGCGCATCGACGGCGTGGTACATGCGTGGCTGGGTGTAGCGGGGCTCGTCGCCTTCGTTATGCCCACGCTTGCGGTAGCAGTACATGTCGATGACGACGTCGCGCTTGAACTCGTTGCGGAAGTCCATCGCGAGCTTCACGACCTGCGCGACCGACTCGGGCGACTCGCCGTTGACGTGGAAGATCGGGCTCTGCAGCATCTTCGCGATGTCGGTGCAGTAGCGGGTCGAGCGCGAGTCCTGCGTGCTGGTGGTGAAGCCGATCTGGTTGTTGACGACGATGTGGACCGTGCCGCCGGTGTGGTAGCCCTCGAGCTGCGAAAGGTTGAGTGTTTCCTGCACAACGCCTTCGCCGGCAAACGCCGCGTCGCCGTGGATGAGCATGGCCATGCCTCGGACGCCCCGGCTCTCGCGGCCGGTGCGGTCCTGCTTGGCGCGGACGCGTCCCAGCGCGACCGGGTTGACGTACTCAAGGTGTGACGGGTTGAAACACAGCGACAGGTGAATGTTCTTGCCCGCGCGGGTCCGCCAGTCACCCGAGTAGCCCAGGTGGTACTTCACGTCCCCGCCGCCCATGTAGAGCTCGGGGTCTTTGTCCTCAAACTCGCGGAAGATCTTTTGCGGGCTCTTGCCCAGGATGTTGGCGAGCACGTTGAGTCGGCCGCGGTGGGCCATGCCGATGACGATCTCCTGGCATCCCTGCTCGCCCGCCTGCTCGAAGGCCATATCCAGCAGCGGGATCAGCGTCTCGCCGCCTTCGAGGGAGAAGGACTTCGCCCCGATGAACTTGCGCTGGATGAATTCTTCAAACAGCGTCGCGTCGGTGAGGCGGGTGAGGATGCGGACCTGCTCTTTGCGTGAGAGCGCGGCGGTGTTCTGCGTGCCTTCCATGCGGAGCTGGAGCCACTGCCGGATGCTGAGGTCGTCGATGTGCATGAACTGCGCGGCGATGTTGCGGCAGTAGGTATTGCGGAGCTGGTCGATGATGCCGCGGAGGGTGCGGGTCTTGTCGCCGGGCACGGTCGAGGTCGTGACAAAGGGCTTGTCCATGTCCTCGGGCGTGAAGCCGTAGTAGGCGGGGGTGAGCTCTTCGGGCAGCTCGGCGGCGGGCTGTTCGAGCGGGTTGAGGTGGGCGACCAGGTGGCCCAGCACACGGTAGTTTCGGACCAGCAGGTCGACGCGGTGCTGCAGCGATCCGGCGTCAACGGCGATGCTCGTGGCGCAGGCCGGCTCACCGGCGGACGACCCCGACAAGCTGGAGCCGCCGGGGTCGAAGATGCTCCGAGGCGCGACACTGGGCCCGACGCGAAGCGGGCTGCCGTTGGACGCCGCGACCCAGCCGGCGAACTCGTCACGCCAGGCCTCGTCGACGGAGGTCGGGTCCTGAAGGTACTGCTCAAACAACTGCTCGACGTAGGCGAGGTTGCTCGCGGCGGGGACGGTCGGCTCAGACATCGCGAACAGCTCCGGGGACGCCGGCCAAGCCGGGTCCGGGATTCCAACAAGGCCAACCACGCTCGGCCAGCCCTGCCTCTCCGCGCCTGAGCACCCGCCCAGGCGCAAGTCGTCAGGCGTGCCTAAAAAACACGCCCGACCCTACCTCCATCGGGCAACCGGGGGGGTCGGCATGCCCAATCGGCGCGCTTCTGCGCGATTTTGGCAATTGTAACCATCCTACGCCGCAATGCGACCCCTCGGCGCGGGTTTTCCACCACGCATCCTAGGCCGAATAACTCGGCCGGCCACGAAACCTCCCCAACGCGAGGCCGAGCGCTGAAAAACAAGTCCGATACCTCACGCCGACCCAGCGCCCCGGCCCCCGCGAACCAGTTGCACAAACCGCTCGCCGCGCTGCTCGTAGTTCTCGAACTGGTCCCAGGATGCACACCCCGGCGAAAGCAGCACCACATCGCCAGGCAAAACACGCTGCCCAATCGCCGACACCGCGCGCTCCAGCGTCCCACAACGCACCACCTCCGTAGCAGTCGCCGCCCCGCCCTCCGCGTCCCGCGGACGGGCGGCTTCAGCCGCCAGTGCCACCGCCTCCCCCGTCGCGCCGATCGTGTAGACCGCCTTGCACGCCGAGCGCGCTAAGCCGGCAAGCGGCGTGAGGTCGCTGCCCTTGTCGTACCCGCCGAGGAGGAGGTGCAGGAAAAGGGGTCGGGAGTCTTTTTTTGCCACGAACGCCTCGATCGCGAGCATCGCCGCGTCGGGTGTCGTGCACTTGCTGTCGTTGTAGTACTTCAC
Source organism: Phycisphaerales bacterium JB063 (assembly GCA_044439905.1). Classification (GTDB taxonomy): domain Bacteria; phylum Planctomycetota; class Phycisphaerae; order Phycisphaerales; family Phycisphaeraceae; genus JAHQVV01. The sequence continues at coordinate 11,980 of JBITAC010000003.1, forward strand.
GCCATCAAACTCGCCGATAAACTCCAACCGGTGCGGCAGGCCGGGGAAGTCGGCGAGCAACTCAATCGCATCCACTGATGCGTCGATCGCACCGATCACCCAACCCGTGATTTCGGCATTGATCCGGTTGTGCCTCCCCGGAACAGGAAGCCCCTGAATCTGTTCAATGCGTTCAGCCATCTCGGCCGCGTTCCAAACACAAGTATTCGGGGCTCGGCCCGACAGGTGCTCTTCCACACCCGGCCCAAGGATCGCAACGTCGTTGGTATCTAAATCAGTTTCTTGGTGCGCAAACACAACGCCCTTCGCCGCGATGTAGTCCGTCATCGACCCGTGCCAGTCCAGATGGTTCTCGCTGATGTTCGTCACCACCGCGATGTGAGGCGACCAACCCGGGAAACCCGTCGCCTCATCTGCACGCAACCTTTCGAGCATGAAACTCGACAGCTCCAGCACCACCCAGTCGTCGGACCCGATCTCATCGACCTTCTCCAACAACGACCCACCGATATTCCCCCCCACCCACACCCGCCTTGTTTCCTCTGCCTTCCTTGGCGGCTTGGCGGCTTGGCGGCTTGGCGTTGACTCCTTTTCCGTATCCCCCTCCCCCGCGAACACCTTCCCCAGCACATGCCCGATCATCGCGGTGACGGTGGACTTGCCCGCGCTGCCCGTGACGCCGATCGTCCGCAGGCGGTTGGGCAGCCGCTCGACCAGCAGCCGGATCTCGGTCGTCACGGGGATGCGTGCGGCCTGCGCCGCGCGGATCAAGCGGTTGCCCGGCGGCACGGCCGGGTTGACCACCACCCGATCGCACGTCGTGAAATCGCTGACGTTGTGCTCACCCAGCCGAAGCGTGACCTGCCCCGAATCCACAAGCGGCTGGAGCTTGGCGACACTCTCAGCCAGCTTGTCCCGCGGCGACTGGTCCGTGACCAGCACCTGCGCCCCGCGCTGCGCGAGGAAGCGCGTCACACCCACGCCGCCGCCGAACCGGCCAAGGCCCATCACGGTGACGCGGGTGTCTTCGAAGCAGTCAGGCATGGTGCGAGTATAGCCGGGCGGTGTTGCCAAGCGACGACGGACAGGCCAAGCATTCGCGTGACCGTATGTCGAAGGCGACACCCGCAGTATCGGTCGGCGCATCCCTTGTGTGGCTCACAAAAAAAACAGCGCCCGGGGAAGCGGGCGCTGTGAGGGGAACAAGTTGAAGGTGAGCGTGCCGACTATTCTTCGACGAGGATCGACTCGGCGAACGGGATCGGTTCGCCGGTGGATTCACCCAGGACCAGCCCGGTGACGGTGACGCCGACGGGGACCTGGAAGTAGATCGACAACTCTTCGCCCGTGCCGACTACGGGCAGATCGCCCGCGTCCAGTTCATTGCTGGGCCGAAGGTTGACGTGTAGGGCCTGGTCGGCCTTCTCGAGCGCGAAGCCGATCGGGCCATGGTTCGCGCCGTTGGTGTCGCGGATGGCCATGGCGAGGTCGCCCTGCCGTGCCGCGGAGAGCAGCGCGTTGTCCGCGTCGGGGGTAAGGATCACACGGACGAGACGCGCGCGGTCGGGGACGGTGATCGCCCGCATCTGCGAGCGTCGGCCGCCGCCGGTCCCCCGCTGGATATTCGTCTCCCGGCCGCGGAACGCGGTCCAAGGATCGTCCTCGCGATCGGGCTCAATGTTCGTCGCGTTGTTGGGGCTGATCGAGCGGGGCAGGCGTTCGCTCAGCTCGACCACGGCCCCGGTGTCGCCGATCTGGATGCCTTCGGGCGGCGCGGCCTGGGGCTTGACATCGACGGCACCGACCAGCGCGACACGGTTCCAGAGCGCCTCGACTTCGCCGAGCTTCGCATCTTCTTCGAGCGTCGCGGCCACGGGGGCGTCGAGGTCGAAGCCGAGCTGGCGGACCTCGAAGCGGTAGGGGCTGTAACCGGGCGGGACGACAAACACCCAGCCGAGCTTCACGGCATCGACCTGTGCATAAGCGCTGTAGTAGCTCTCGCGGACGAGGTCGACGTAGATGCGTTCGCCGGTGTTCTGGTTGATCTCGAGCGAGTAGCCGATGGGCGGCGTGGACTGGATCTCGGTCGAGCCGTCCACTTCGCGTTCACTGACCAGGCGGACCGAAGGAAGACCGACACGCAGCCAGCCGTCGCTGTCGAAGCTGCCCGGGGGCTTTTTGAACCACTGGGTATCGATGATGACGACTTGGCCCCCGGCACCAAGCTGGTTGTCCAACGCGTCGATCGTGGGCTTGATCTGCTTTTCGATGACATCGTCAAAGAACGCCACCAGGTCGTTGAGCGGCGAGTTGCCGGAGGCCGCGACGGCCTCGGCTTCCGCGGCGGAGGTGTCGGGCGCGGAAGCGGCCTCACCACCATCACCGGGTGTTTCGCCGCTACCGCCCGAGACTCGGCCGGCCCCGCGCCCGCCGGGCGAGCGTCCGGCGCCTTCATTGCCGGGCTGCGGGGTCGGGGCCGCGCTGCTGCTGGACGACCCGCCACGCGCGCCGCGCTCGGGCACTTTGAACTTGTCCGCCAGCGCAACCATCGCGTTGAGGTTGAAGATCGCGGTCGGGCGGGTGTCGGCGTTCTGCTCGTCCTCGGGCAGGTCGCTGTAGACCTCCCGCCGGGCCTCGAACTCTTTCATGATCCCGTCGACCAAGTGCCCGCCGTAGTAATCGCGTTCTTCAAGCGGGGTGTCGAAGTGGATCGCGTCGAGGTCGATCTGCTCGGGGTTGATGAGCGCCTCGAAGCTGGCGAAGATCACCATGTCGAGGTATTCGTTGGGGTCGGTGACGATGTGTGCCGAGAGCAGGTCGATCGACGCGGGCGGCGAGGCTTTGGCCTGGTTGGGGTCGCTGGTCAGGTGGTGGACCTGCGCCCGCCGAGCGATGTCGGATTTGTAGCGGGCCAGCGGCGTCCCGCTCCACGGCTGCATCGAACCCGCCGAGAGCATCGTGAAGAAGCTGCCGGTCCACTGGTCGACGCGGGTGATGGTCCAGAGCTGGCCGTCCTCGTTCTCATCGATGGTGTTGCGGACCATGGTGTAGGGCTGGTAGCCCATGATGTCGGCAGGCATGAGGAAGCCCGCGCCCATCAGCAGCATCCCGGCCGAGAGCACGCCCGCCCCGAGCCCGCAGACCGCCCCGCCGGCCTGGTCGGCCAGACGCGGGAACTTCAGGTTCATCTTGCAGTACTTATCAAACACGATGCGCAGGATCACGATGCTCAGCACGAACGGCACGAGCAGCCCCACCCCCCACGCGGTCGCGGGCATCCGGCCAAGCAGCCAGAAGGACAAGGGCTCCCACACCGCGAACGAGAACGCCCCCGACACCACCACGATCACCAGGTGGATGAACGCGGAGAAGAAGCCGTAGGTCGCCCAGATCGCGACCATAGCAAGCAGGAAAACAATGATGAGGATATTCAGGACGATCAACATAGCTGGCTCAGCCCTTCTCACCCATCACGCGGGTGACTTCTTTGATATCGGAAATGCCTTCGACGACCTTGGCCAGGGCGGCTTCCTGGAGGTAGATCATGCGATGCTTACGGAGGTGGGCGCGGAGCTTCTCGCCCTCACCCGACGCGATGAACCCGGCGGCCTGCCGATCGATCAGCATGATTTCAAACACCCCCACCCGGCCGCGGTAGCACAGCGTGTGGCAGTCGGGGCACGGTGAGGGCCGGTCCTTCACCACGATCTGGCCCGAGGCGCGGTAGAGCTGGCCGACCTGGCTCGCGGGGACGTTGAGCTTCTTCAGCGCCGCCTCGTCGGGCTGGTAGGGCGCCCGGCAGGTATGGCACAGACGACGCACCAGCCGTTGGCTGACCAGCGCCGCAACGGACTCGGCCGCGAGACGCTTGTCCCCCACCACCTTGATCCATGTCTTGAGCCCGGAGATCGTGTCCTTCGCGGGCAGCGGCAGGTAGAACCGCGTGTCCTCCGCGCTCTTCGCGATCAGCTGCGCCATCTCGGTGCTGAGCACCTTCGACACCATCATCACGTCCGGGTCGGCACGCAGCAGCGAAGCGAACTGCGCCTGGATCTCGTCGGGCGTCCCGCCGGCGACGTGGGTGTTGTGGTTGACCCCTTCGATGTCGAACGCGATCTCTTCCTCAAACGTCATGACCGACGAGGTGTACGGGTCGTGTTCCTGCATGAAGGCGTACATGCTGGTGGTCGTGCCCTTGCCCGGGGGGCTGCAGAAGAGGATCACCTTGGAGTTGTCGCTGACGAGTTCCTTGACGGTCTCGCGCTGCGCGGGGGTGAGCCCGAGGTGGTCGATGGGGATGTCGAGCCGGCCCTGCGGGTCGATCTCGATCGAGAGCGTGAGCGCCCGGGTCGAGCCGGCGGTCGTGAGCTCGAGGGTATGCATCCCGCCGTCGAGCTCGACCCACATCTTGCCCTTCTGCTTTCGGCGTCGGTCGGTGGTGTCGAGGCCGGCGTGCTCCTTGAGGTACTCGATGAGCTGGACGCAGAGCTGGGTCTCGGGGGCCTGCTGGGCGTAACGGACGCCGTCGATGCGTGCGACGAACTTGGCCTTCTCGGCATCGACCGCGATATCGAGGAGGTCGGCACCGCGGGGGATGGCGAAGACAAGCATGTTCTCAAACAGCTCGAACGCGGGCGTGCGCGGGTCGTTGCCGTGGGGCACGTCGAGCAGCCGCTCGGACTTGTCCATGAGCTTGATCTGGGCGCGTTCCTGCGCGGCTTTGCCGGCCCGTGCCTCCATCTTCTTATTGAAGTTGGTGAGCGTCTTGCCGTCCCATTTCTTTTCTTCGGGGACCTGCTTGTTGCGGTAGGCGACGTAGGCCAGCGCTTCGCCGCCGAGGATCAACAGCGCGATGGGCAGGCCGACCCAGAAGATGGGGATGACCAGGAGGAGCCCGAAGCCGACGATGCCGGCGGCGATGTGTGCGAGCGACCACTGGTGGCGTTTGAGGTAGAAGTAGCCGGCGTCTTTGTCGAGCCGACCGACCAGCCAGGCCCACGGCCCGAGGACCAGCAGGACCATGATGGGCTTTAAGATGCTCATCAGGAAGACGGGTTCGGCTTTGAATGCGATGAGCAGCTGGGTCATGGGCATGTCCGCGATGCGTTGGGTGAGTGCGGGCTCGGCCGAGGGCCGCCAAGCCGGGGGGTACGGGGCACGGGGCCGGGCGTGCTACTTGGTCTGGATACCACGCAGCCGCATCTTGATCTCTTCGGGGCTGGGCGAGGCGGCCTGTGCGACGCGGGGGTGCACGTAGTTCTTCTCGACCAGGTCCACCAGCGAGTCGACGTAGGACTGCATCCCGGCCTCGCGGTTGTTGGCGATGACCTTCTCGAGCTCGCCTTCTCGGCCTTCGAGGATCAGGTTCCGCGTCGGCGGGCTCTGCAGCAGGATCTCGCAGGCCGGCACACGCGGCGCCTCGATCAGCGTGGGCAGCAGCTTCTGGTACATGAAACACTGCATCTGGTACGCCAGCAGCGAACGCACGTTGTCGCGTTCGTCTGCGGGGAACAGGTCGTAGATTCGGCCAAACGCCTGCGAACACGACGACGCGTGGATCGTCCCGAACACGAGGTGGCCCGTCTCCGCGGCCTGGAGCGCGGCCTCGAACGTCTCTTTGTCACGCATCTCGCCGATCAGCACCACGTCCGGGTTCTCACGCACCATCGCACGCAACGCCGTCGGGAAGTCGGGCACATCGATCCCGATCTCACGCTGGTTGATCATCGCCATCGTGTTCGAGTCATCAAACAGGTACTCGATCGGGTCCTCAATCGTCAGGATGTGGGCCCGGCGGCGCTCGGCGATGTACTGCAGCATCGACGCGATCGTGGTCGACTTACCCGAACCGGTAATCCCGCAAAGCAGGATCAGCCCCTGGTGCACCTCTTCGCACACCTTGGCCAGCGACTTGGGCAGGTAGAGCTTCTCAAACGGGAGGATCTCATTGGACACACGACGCGCGGCGATGGCGCATCGGCCACGGGTGAGGAAGATGTTGACGCGGAAGCGGTGCATCTCCTCGTCGACCTCAAAGTCGACCCCGATGTCCAGGCCGCCGCGCCGCGAGAATTCTTCTTTCTGCGCCTCGGTGATGCCCTCGAAGATCCACTTGTTGAAGTCGTCGATCGTCGGGGCCGGGGTGTCGAGCTTTTTCAGTTCGCCGCGGAGTCGGAGCTTGGGCACCTCGCCGCCACGCATGATGAGGTCGGAAGACTCGAAACGTACCGCCGCCTTGAAGTACTTGGAAAGCGGGGTGTCGGCAAGGGTCTTGTGATGGGCCTGATCGATATCGAACGTCTGGACGGGCTGGCTGCTCTCACTCATCGTTGGGTCGGCCTCACGCACTTAGGAGGGTGGATGCGACGCGTCGGTGGGGTCCGTTCCCCGGCCCAGAGGACAGGCGGGTCAGGTCGACGCTCACGGTAATGCTTCGCCCTCCTTGGCTGTGGCGGGCAATGTACCAGAAACCCCACCCCTTACGCCAGCGCGACGATACGCCGACCCACAACGCCCCGGGCTTGCATAAGCAAGGACGATCCAATACGCCGAAAAACCGGCACCCCGCCCCACTCAAAAGCCGGGCCGAATCCCTCAACGCACAAGCTTTCCCCAAACCACCGCCCGGCACCCGCCGCCCCACCCAGGGCGGCCGGCCACGCGGCCGGACCCCTGGACGCTACCCGGCCGACACCGGCAGCCGGACCGGCAGCCCCGCGTCGCGCATCGCTTCCTTGGCTTGGGCGATCGTGTACTCGCCGAAGTGGAAGATGCTCGCCGCCAGCACTGCATCCGCCCGCGTCTGCTGTAAGACGTCGATCATGTGCTGAGGCGACCCGCACCCGCCCGACGCGACCACGGGGACATCGACCGCGTCGGCGATGACCCGGGTTACTTCGATGTCGTAGCCGTCTTTCGTGCCGTCGCCGTCCATCGAAGTGAGAATGATCTCGCCGGCCCCGAGTTCGACGACCTGCCGGGCGTAGGTGAGCGCCTCGACCCCGACGGGCTTGCGTCCGCCGTGGGTGTGGACCTCGAAGACATATTCAGCCGCGTTGCCGTCGGCGTCGCGGCGGGTGCTGATGGCGGTAGGCTCGAAGCCGCTGCCGTAGCGCTCGCGCATGCGGGGCAGGGCGTCATCGATGGGCACGCGTTTGGGGTCGATATTCACCACCGTCGCGCAGGTGCCAAACCGCTTGGCCGTCTGCGCGACGATGTCGGGGGTCAGGATCGCGGCGGTGTTGATGCTCACCTTCTCCGCGCCCGCCTGGATCAGCCGGGTGACATCCTCGACCGTGCGGATGCCCCCGCCGACGGTGAAGGGCATGAAGCAGCGCTCGGCCACCTGGCGGACCATGTCGTAGGTGATCGCGCGGTCCTCGTGGCTGGCGGTGATATCCAGAAACACCAGCTCATCCGCCCCCGCCGCGTCGTACTGCGCCGCGATCTCGACGGGGTCCCCCGCATCACGCAGGTCGACAAAATTGACACCCTTGACGACTCGGCCAAGGTTCACATCAAGACACGGGATAACGCGGTGGGTGAGCATACTGAGAATACTAACCGCCTAACGCCCGGGGGTGGACGGTCTAACGCCCGGGGGTGGCCACCCCCGGGCGTTAGACCGGAAAACTAAATCCGCGCCCCACCACCCACGTCGCAGCGTTCTGCTTCACATGGTCCGCGATGTACCGGGTGGTGTTCACCTGATGCGAACGGTCCCGGATCGGTTCGCACTTGGGGCGTGTCGCCCAGACCGGGCTCGCCGGCTTGAGTTTTACTTCCGACAACGCGAACGAAGCGTGCCGGCGTGCCCTGCCCAGGAAATGCCGCGGCGCAGGGTCACGCCCGTCGCGCAATATCGTCTTCTTCAGCCGCGCAAGATCCGCCGGTGTCAGTGCCGGAAACCGCGCCAGCAGGTGGAAGTGGTTCGACGCAATCGCCAACGCAACAGGCTCCACCGCGTCCCGTTGCAACTTATCAATGAAGGCCTGGCAAACGCAACAACGCTGCGGCAACTCCAAGACAACCGGCGGATACCGCAGCGACGCTTCCGAGGCCTCAAACACCGCCTCCCAAATCCCCGGCTCAGGCGGTCGGCGGTAGTCACCCTCGACATGCTCACGATGATGGAAAGTGCGAAAGCCGCGCGGATCACCGCGCAGCCAGCTGCCGTAGGTCGAGCCGACGCAGTGGTACCAGTTGTTCCACGCGTTGGGATTGAGCCCGCCCACCGTCATCTCAATACTCCGGACGTTCGAACGATTCCCCTGACGCCCGGGGGTGGCCACCCCCGGGCGTTAGGGGGACCTTGCAACCCTACAGCAGCCCTTCTTCCTGATACCGATTCAGCCGGTAGTACAGGGTCCGCAAGCTGATCCCCAAAGCGTCGGCGGTTTGTCGGCGGTTGCCGTCGTGGCGGGCGAGGGTTTGAAGGATGTGGTGTCGCTCGAGGTCTTCGAGCGAGCTGCCTTCGGGGGGCGCGTCTTCGTCGAGGCCGGGCGACTTGGCTGACGGGTCCTTCGCCGACGCCGGGCGGTCGGCATCGTCCGAATCGTCGGCGTCCGACACACCCCGTGCGGGCAACACGACCCGGCTCTCGGCGGGGGTCGCGGTGTCGATGCGCTGCCAGGCCCGGCTCAAGGCCTGCTCCAACTCGCCCAGGTGCGTCGGCTTGGTCAGGAAATCCACCACGTCCAGACGGATCGCCTGCTGCGCCGTGTCGAGATCGCCAAACCCCGTCAGCACGATCACCTGTGTCGCGGGCCAGCCCCGGCGGATGCGCTCAAACAGCTCCATCCCCTGGATACCCGGGAGGTTGAGGTCGATCATCACCACCCCCCGTGGCCGATCGCGCAGCAGTCGCAATGCCTCCTCGCCCGAGACGGCGCTGTCGCAGGCAAACCCCATCTGCGTGATGCCGCGCACCAGCACGTCGCGCAGTCGCTGCTCATCATCTACCACCAACACGCTGGGCCGGGTCTGTGTTCGCATCGGCGGAGTTTACCGGAGATGGGGTATGCAACACGAACGTCGAATCGTTTAGCCGACCGCCCAGCGGGCGACGCGTGATCGGTGGCGTTGACCGCGCCGCCCGCTGGGCGGTCGGCGAAACAGGCATGGCACAGGTCAACACGCCGGCAGCGCAATCGTAAACGCACTCCCCTTGCCCGCGCCCCCCGACGCCGCGACGAGCGTGCCGCCCAGGTCGCTCACGATGGCGTGGCTGATCGATAAACCCAACCCCAGCCCCGGCGTCGAAGGGTTGTTTTTCTCGGTATAGAACGGCTCAAACACCCGGGCCAGCGTGTCCGTATCCATGCCTCGGCCGTTGTCGTGGACCGACACCGACACGCGTTCGGCCGTACTCGCCGTGCGCAGCTCGACGTGCCCGCCGGTGTCGGTTGCCTCGAGCGCGTTGATGACCAGGTTGAGCAGCACCTGCCGAAGCTGCGCGGGGTCGCTCTGCGTCGCCGCCCCGCCGCTGCCCGACACCACGACCTCCCGGCCCTCGTGCTGGGGCAGTGTCCGCACCAGACCCGCGACCTCCTCGGCCAGCGCGAACAGGTCCACGCGTTCCTTCTTGCCCGGCCCGGGCCTGGCGAGCGACAACAGCTTCTGCGTGATCGCCTTGCACCGAAACGCCTCGTCACGGATCGCGGCCAACGGCAGGCGGGCCGAGTCGTCCGCGGTGTCGGGCAGCTGCATGAGCGCCAGCTCCGCCTCGCCCGCGATGATGCCCAGCGGGTTGTTGATCTCATGCGCCACGCCCGCCGCGAGGAACCCGACCGACGCGAGCCGTTCCGACTGCGCAAGCTGGGCGGAGCGTACACGCACCTTTTCTTCGAGTCCGGCGTACATGCCCGCCAGCTCCTCGGCCATGCGATTAAAGTCGTCCGCCAACTTCACAAACTCGCGGTCACCGGTCGCGCGCAGGCGTTGCTCGAAGTCGCCCTGCGCCAGCCGATCGACCCCGCGCGACAGACGCCGTAGCGGCGACATCACCGCGCGGTACTGCCAGATACCGATGAACACCGCCAGCAACGCCGCGACACTCGCGGTCAGCACGAGGAGGCGGGTCACGGCCTGTCGGCGGTGGTCGGCCGTCTGGTCGATCTCCGCGATCCGCGTCTCGATCGCGTCGATCTCCGCGAGCAGGCGGTTGGTGGCGATGTTCAACGGCTCGGCCATGCGCTGCGAGGTGAGCGGCCCGTAGCTGCCGTCGCGCAGCGCATTGTCGAGTTTCGCCAGGTCCCCGCGTAGCGCGTCGGCGAGCAGGGGGTCGAGCCCGAGCGCATCGCCCTCGAGTTCCAGCAGCGCACGCTGCACGAGCTGCGTCAGCCGGGCGGTGTTGCCCGGGTCGATCGCGAGGACGATACGGACCTGCTCAAAGGTCTTGGCGAAGGTGTAGGTCGCGCGGAGCTCGTCGTACTCGCCCAGCGCATCGTCGAGGTCCCGGTTGAGCCCACCCAGCCCCCACAGCGAGACCCCGGCAACCACGAGCAGCGCGGCGATGAGCGCGGCGGTCTTCAGGGCCAGGCGGGTGGACAGCGTCATGGGGTATAGGGGTTAGGGGTTGGGGATAGGAGGCGAGTCGGCAGATGTACTGAACCAACGTAGCCGCTTGCGGCTGAGCGGGGCAAGCCAATCCCACAGTCTACCCGCCGCCCCCGGCACCCTCCGTCTTGCACGGTGCAAAAGCTGCACACGTCGGCTCGCGTGGTCTAAGGTCCGGTCGCATGGCAGGTCGCTCGGCGTGGGGCCGCGGCTGCCGTCCCACCCCAAGGAGCTTCCCGTGCCGATGATTCGCCCGACGACCGCCTGTCTGCTTACCGCCACCGTCCTGACCGCTACTGCGCCGCTGGCCGCCGACGCCGCGCCGCGCCGCGAGCGCGATACCGCGGTCTCCCCGATCTCGGTGGTCGATCTTGACCCGCTGGTCGTGACCCCCACGGGCTTTGGCCAGAGCGCGTTCGACATGCCCTACATCATCGACGCCATCGGCCAGGCCGAGGTCCGCGACTACGGCTTCCGCACCCTGCCCGACGCGCTCCGGCTCACGCCCGGCGTCATGGTCCAGAAGACCGGCCACGGCCAGGCGTCGCCCTACATCCGCGGGTTCACCGGCTTCCGCAACGTCATGCTCATCGACGGCATCCGACTCAACAACTCCACCTTCCGCGACGGGCCCAACCAGTACTGGAACACCATCGACCCCTACAACGTCGAGCGCGTCGAAGTCATCAAAGGCCCCGCCTCCGTGCTCTACGGATCGGACGCCATCGGCGGGACCGTCAACGCGATCACCACCAGCCCCTACGGCTACACCGACCAGCCCAACCTCGCCGGCAATGTCTACATCCGCGCCGCATCGCACGAACGCTCCATCACCGGACGCGCCGAAGCAAGCTACACCACCGGCAACCTCGGGCTCGTCTTCGGCGCCACCGTCAGCGACTTCGGCGACCTCCAAGGCGGGCACGAAGTCGGCCGGCAGGACGACACCGCCTACGACCAGTACGCCGCCGACGCGAAGATCGAATACTTCATCAGCGACACCGCACGCGTCGTCTTCGCCCACCAACGCATCCGCCAAAACAACGTCCCCCGAACCCACCAGACCGTCAACGGCGTCGACTGGCACGGCCTGACCCATGGCTCGGACCTGCGACGCGACCTCGACCAGGAACGCCAGCTCACCTACGCCCAGCTCTTCATCGAAGGGGCCGAGGACAGCTTCATCACCAACCTCCACGTCGGGCTCTCCTGGCAGGAGCAGTACGAATCCCGCGACCGCATCCGTGGCTCGATGGCACGCAACTACCAGTACGCCAACATCGGCACCTTCGGCTTCTTCGCCCACGCCGAGACCGTCACCGAAAACGTGACTTGGTCCTACGGCTTTGACTACTACCACGACCACGTCAACAGCGGCTCCAACACCTCCGCGATCCAGGGCCCCATCGCCGACGACGCGTCCTACGAAACCTTCGGGCTCTACCTCCAGGGCGCGTTCGATGTCACCGACCGGCTTCACCTGGTCCTCGGCGGACGCTACAGCTACGCCGGCGCCAACGCCGACTCCGTCCAGGACCCCGTCACCAGCAACCAGATCGCCATCGACGACTCGTGGGACTCCCTGGTCGGCAGCGCCCGGCTCGTCTACGACCTGGTGCCCGAAGAACTCCACCTCTTTGGCGGTGTGTCGCAGGGCTTCCGTGCACCCAACCTCTCCGACCTGACCCGGCTCGATACCGCACGCACCAACGAGATCGAAACCCCAAGCCCCGACCTCGACCCCGAGTACTTCATCGCCTTCGAGGTCGGCCTCAAAGGCCAAAGCGAGACCTTCGCCTGGCAGGCCTCCTACTTCTACACCGTCATCGACGACATGATCGTCCGCTTCCCCACCGGCACGATGATCGGGGCCGACTTCGAAGTCACCAAAGACAACGTCGGCGACGGCTACGTCAACGGCATCGAGCTCGACGCGCAGTGGACACCCACCGACGAGCTCACCCTCTTTGCTAACTTCACCTGGATGATGGGCGAAGTCGATACCTACCCCACCGCCGTCTCCGGCGAACGACGCGAGTACATCGACCGGCTCATGCCCATGACCCTCAACCTCGGCGCTCGCTACGACGTCCCCGACGCGCCGCTCTGGGTCTACGGCACCGCCACCTTCACCAGCGACACCGACTATCTCTCCACCCGCGACAGCGGCGACACCTCACGCATCCCCCCAGGCGGGACGCCCGGCTACGCACTCATCAACCTCGGCGCGGGGTGGAACGCGACGGAAAACCTCACCTTCACCGCCACCATCGAAAACATCCTCGATACCGACTACCGTGTCCACGGCTCGGGCGTCAACGGCGGCGGCATCGGGGTCGTCTTCGGCGTCAACTGGACCTTCTAACAACGACCTTGGAGAAGACGCATCACCACGCGGATACCGCCCCCAACTCCGCCCCCCCTGCAAACGCCGGAACACCCCCCGGACCACACCCCGCCAACACACCACGCTGACGGCGGGGCAGACAACCCGGAGATGCGTCCGCCGACCAGGCCGCGGCACCTGAAGCTCGCCTTCATGTGCTACGGCCTGTCGGTCGTTGCGCACGTGACGCTCGCCTGGGCCTGTACGCTGCACGATGTCCCCCGCGCCGTCGAGGGCGACCGCCGATCGCCCGTGGTCATGCAGGTCGCCTCGGGCCCGCGTGCATCGATGCCCTTCTTCCAGCCCCCGCCGGGCATCCCCGACTTCGGTAACCCCGAACAGATTGAGGACGACGAACTGCCCGGCGGCGCCATGCCTGATGAGCCGACGCCGGAGGATAACACCCCCCCGCCCCCGCGCAACGTTCAAGCAGAAGAACAAACGCCCACCGAGAAGGAGCCGCCGACGACCGAGTTGGCAGAGCAGAGCGCCGAGCCCGATACCGCGCCCCCGCCGTCGCAGACCCCGGGCCCCGCCGAGCCCGCCATCGCCCCCAACGCCCAGGCCCAGGCCGACCCCGGCGAGCCCGGGCCGCAGCCCCCGGCCCCGCCCGAGTCCGGGGACGTAGCGCCCCTCGCCCAGGCTACGCACGAAAGCACGCCCAACCCGAGCGCGTGGGCACCGCAGCAGTCACACGCCTCGGCGCAGCCCGCGAACACCGACACGCCAACCGAGCGCAACGCCTCAGCCGACACACCCCCCGCCCCCAACGCGCAGGCCGACACCGATGCACCCGACGCGGCACGTGCCCAGCCGCAAGCCGCCGGCCAACCCGACGCGCCAGCCACCGACATGCCGACCCCCGGACTTGCGCAATCGGAGACCGAAGCGGACACGGCCGCCGAACCCCATACCATGACTCAAGCCGACGCGGACGAAGCGGACGAGCCCGACGACGCCCCGCCCGCCGAGCGCACTGCGCAGCAGGCCGCCGACCCGCCGACGCCCGAGCGCGAAGCAACACCCAACACCCCCGCGCCGCGCGAGACGGAGCGCGAAGCCGCAGCAGCGCCCGAGACGCCGGTCTACGACGAGACGATGGTGGACCGGCCCATCGCGTTTGATGAGCAGGTTCGGCCGACGGTCCCCGCGATCTCCCGACGCCAGGGCGAGTCGGGCGTCGTCGTCGTGCGTATCCAGGTCGATGCCCAAGGCGGACTCATCGACTTCGAGGTCCTCGACGATGCCGGCCACCCGCGCCTGCGCGACGCGGCGCTCCGTGCGCTACAGCGGTCCACGTTCCACCCCGCCACCCGCGGAGGCCAGGACGTCGCAAGCACCCGCATCATCGAGTATCGCTTCTAAAAAAGCAGCACTCGGACTGCACGTTCAAACACTCAAAAACTAAGGGAAAACGGGCAAAAACACGCCCCCGGAATCCGCTACCATGCGGGGTTCGGCATGGCTGCGAAGATACACAACGCGACACGCTGGCTGGTCCTCCTCTGGTTCGCCCTGTGGATGGGCGTCGTTATGCCGGGCCACACGCGCGGCGTCGTGCGCCTGCCGGGCATGGCCGACACACAAGACGCGCCGTCATGCTGCTGCAACACCGACAGCACGTGCGACCTCGGGGCGCAAGACGAAGACGCCCCGGCCGACCCGGCCAAGTGCTGCGCGGTCTGCTACTTCAACGCCACCCTCAACACCCCGCCCCCGCTCACGTTCTACACCCCCTACCTCGGCCAACTCGACGAGATCGAGTACGCGGCGTGTGAGGCGGTCGCGCCCCACCAGTGCCGAGCCCCCCGGCAGTACCGCGGCCGGCCCCCGCCCTCGGCATAACCCGTCTCTCAGTATGCAACTGTTCCACAGCCCCCAACCGCCACGCGGCGCAAGGGGCGCTGTCCGCTCTTCCTTTACTTCACACAAGGAACCAAGGCGATGTTGCGCCTGAAAATTGCATTCACACTGATCGAACTCCTGGTGGTCCTCGCCATCATCGCGGTCCTGGTAGCGCTGCTACTGCCCGCGCTGGGCAAGGCCCGGGTCTCGGCGCGGCAGGCACAGTGCCTGTCGAACATGCGCCAGCTCGAAATCGCGCACTGGGCATTCATCGCCGAGAACGACGGACTGTTGCTCGGCACCCAGCACGGCGGGATCGAGCAGTCTTGGGTCGAGGTACTGCGCGGCCACAGCGAATCGCTGCTGCTGCGTTCGCCGATTGACACCAGCCCGCACTTCGCGGGCGGGACGCCCATCGGCGGGCAGTACCGACAAACCAGCTACGCGATCAACTACCAGGTCTCGCCCGACAACCCCATCGGGGCCGGCCGAATCGCACAGGTCCAAAGCCCGAGCGAGACGGCCCACGCGGTCCTCAAGGTGTTCGAGGGCGACCGGGCCATCGCCGACCACGTCCACCCGCTGAACTGGTTCAGCGCACTGCCCGACGGCGCCGCACAGAAGGCGGCACTCGAGGTCCAGACCCACGCCTTCGGCGGTGACGCCGGGACGTGGGGCGCGGTCGGTAACTATGGCTACCTCGACGGCCACGCCAAGGCCGCACGTTTCGACGACGTCTACACCGACGTCGAACACAACCAGTTCGCGACCGATGTTGCGCACTGATTCCCTTTACTTTCAAACCTCTTTGTACTCAAGAAAGCGATTCATATGTACGTTCCCAAAACACTCACCGCCGCTCTGCTCACCGCGGCATTCGCCACCCCCGCCCTCGCACACGGCGGGCGACGCTTCGAGATCCAGGTCGACAGCCAGGGCCAGCTCTACGCCCAAGGCGTCAACACCGGCAGCCCCGACGGCGCGCCCGACATCCGACCCTACTACAACGCGATCCACGGCCACTGGGCCAACTCCGCGGCCGGCAACAACGCCTTCGCGGACCTGCCCAGCTTCGACGTCTTCAGCCCGCCTGCCGAGCTCGAGGGCGCCGACCTGACGATCACACTCGCCAACGCCTTCAAGTGGGTCGCCCCGCCGACGATGCCCGACGACAGCACCGTCCCCGTGTTCGAACCCCTCGACAGCAGCGAAACGATCTACTTCAGCTTCGGCGGCACCACACTCAACACCGACGACCTCGGCCAGTCCCTCGTGCTGCTCGACCCGGTCCCCGTCGGCGGGCAGGGACACCTCGACGTCTCTTACGAAATCGCGATGCACCCCGACAACGCGATCTACATCCTCGAGCTCACCCTCGCCTCCAGCGCCGCGGACATCCTCGACAGCGACCCGGTCTACGCGATCCTCTCGCCCCAGGGCAGCACCTACCACCACGCATCGTTGTTCACCGAGCGCTACCTCGGCACGCCCGTGCCCGAGCCCGGATCGCTGGCGGTCCTCGCCGTCGTCGGGCTGGCGATGCGCACACGCCGACGGCGCTGACGCTGAGTTCATGTGCATGAACACGACACGCCGCCGGGCCCCGCGCCCGGCGGCGTTTTCTTATCTCAAACGAGCCAAGCGGAACGCGCAGCAGACCGCTAAAATCCAGCCATGACACGAAAAGTCACTATCACAGGCGTCGGCCCGGTCTGCGGCCTCGGGCTCGGCATCGGCGACGTTTGGCAAGGCCTCATGGATGGCCGAAACGCGCTGGCACCCGTCAAGGCCTTCGACGCGAGCCGCATGGGCAGCACGATCGCCGCCGAAGTCCCCGACTTTAAGATGCGCGATTTTGTGCCCAAGTCCTACCGCAAACAGACCAAGGTCATGGCCCGCGACATCGAGATCGCCGTCGCCGCCGCGCACTTCGCCGGGCTCGACGCGGGGCTCACCACGCACGGCTACGACGCCGACGCCAAGCCCAGCTACGACCCCACCCGCGTGGGCTGTCACATCGGCGCAGGCCTCATCGCAGCCGACCTCGACGAGCTCACCCTCGCGCTCAACGAGTCACGCAAAGACGACGGCAGCTTCGACATCCACCACTGGGGCGCCGAGGGCATGCGCAACCTCACCCCCCTCTGGCTGCTCAAGTACCTGCCCAACATGCTCGCCTGCCACGTCACGATCATCCACGACGTCCAGGGCCCGAGCAATACCATCACCTGCGCCGAGGCCTCGGGCGGGCTGAGCTTTGGCGAATCGCTCCGCGTCATCCAGCGCGGCGACGCCGACCTCTGCTTCTGCGGCGGCGCGGAGAGCAAAGTCAACCCCATGACCTTCTACCGCCAGGTCCTCACGGGCCGGCTCTCAAAAAACAACGACCACCCCGCCGACGCCGTACGCCCGTTTGATACCCAGGCCGACGGCACCGCCGTGGGCGAAGGTGGCGGCATCCTCACCCTCGAAGCCACCGACACCTATACCCAGCGCGGCGGCGACAGCGCCTACGCCCACGTCCTCGGCTTCGGCGCAAGCCAGTCCGTCAACCGCGACACCCGATCGCTCGAGCCCACCGCCGACGGCCGGGGCCCACGCCTCGCCATCGAGGCCGCGCTCCGCGAAGCCAACCTCACCGCCGACCAGATCGACGCCGTCTTCCCCTTCGGCTGCGGCCACCCGCACTACGACGCGGCAGAAGCCGCCGCGCTCCGAACCGTGCTCGGCGACCGGCTCGCCGAAGTCCCCGTCTACTCCGCCAAGCCGCTCATCGGCAACTGCGGCGCAGGCGCGGGCGCGATCGACCTCGCACTCGCCGCACAAGCCCTCAAGGCCCAGACACTGCCCCCCACCCGCAACCGCGACACCCCGCTCGACGGGCTCGGTGCCACCCAGGCCAAGAAACTCGACCACGCCCTCGTCTTCACCACCGGCTTCGGCGGACAGAACACCGCCGTGGTGCTGGGGAAGGTGTAAGAAACGCTGGAATGACCGACCTCACCCACAACCTGGGATTCGGGATCGACCCGGCGGTAGACGCGGCGCGTCCGGAGATCGCTCGCCGACTCCGTGCAGTCGAACAGGACCGCGGGCTCAAGGTCTGCTTCGCCTGCGAAAGCGGCAGCCGGGCCTGGGGCTTTGCGTCGACCGATAGCGACTTCGACGTCCGGTTTATCTACACCATGCCCGTCGAAAGCTACCTCCAACTCCGCCCGCCCAAGGACGCGTTCGACCTGCACGCGGACGGCGACTACGACCTCGCCGGCTGGGACATCCGCAAGACCGCTGAGCTTTTGCGCAAGAGCAATCCCCCGCTGCTGGAGTGGCTTGATTCGCCGATCATCTACGAGGCCGACGAACGCATCACCCCGCGCCTGATTGAACTGCGCAAGACCTTCTTCGACCCCAAAAAAACCGCGTATCACTACCTCAGTCTCGGGGCGGGAATCCGGAAGAAGTACCTCGCCGACGACCCGACGCCCAAGCGCAAAAAATACCTCTACATCCTTCGGCCGCTCGCGTGCATCCGCTACATCGAATTGCACAATGCCCAGCCACCAACGCTGTTTGACGCGGTGCTCGAAGCGATCGACTGGCCAGGCGAGGCGATGGATGCGGTGACGCGCCTGGTCGAATCCAAACGCGCCGCCGAAGAACTCGGCCAGATGCCGGCCGACCCGGTGTTCTCACGCTTCATCCCGCAGTGGCTCGATGAGGCAGAGCGCGTCGCAGAAGCGCTGCCAACCAACGAAACCGAAACCGCCGAGCTGGACACGCTGATCTGGGACGCACTGTTGCCCCACCGAAGCTAGGACGAAACACGCTATGAACCAACGCATTGTCATCACCGGGATGGGCTGGATTACGCCGCTGGGCCACGACCTCGAAACGGTTTGGTCCGCGCTGCTTTCGGGCGCGTCGGGCGTCGAAACCACTCGGCACTTCGACGCCTCCACCTTCCCGACTCAGTTCTCCGCGCCGGTCAAGGACTACGACCACAACGACTTTGTCAGCCACCCCGAGCTGCACACCGGCGTCGGGCTTAACACAAGCTTCGCACTCGGCGCCGCGGCC
>JBITAC010000004.1:0-27921 GCA_044439905.1 Phycisphaerales bacterium JB063
AATCTATACTTTTCATGAAATCAAAACCAAACTCTGTCAAGAGTTGCTCGATCCAAGCAGAGCGATCAACGTACTGCGGCGCGGCATGCATCCCTGCTTGCACTTTCTGAATGAACCCGATGTCAAGCCACTGAACACAGATAAACGGGAAAGGAAGGTGATACCACCACTCCACATCCCATTGAGATGGCTGCCCATCGATACACTTGAATCGATAGCTTGGTCGCCAATCTTCCTGCTTGCGCATTGAAGTGATCAGTTGATTCCACTTCGTGTTACTGGCAAGACTCGACCAGCCACGATCCATCACCAGCCGCCGAGTACGAGCAATCACGTCGCCTTTTTCGTAGTCCGGCACAGCATTCGCCAGAGGCTTTGTGAACTCCATGAGACTATGACCTCCGCGCACACTCCGGTGGAAACTAAATCTCTAACATCTCGATCACAGCTTGCATATCGTTCGCGAGCGAACATTCCACGACAAGCCTCATCTCCATGATTCCCAGCACCGACGCGTGCAACATCTGCCTTGTTGCGCCGTAGGTTGCCATCTCGTGTGCGTACTTCGTATCACCGACGACCGGGTGGCCCAGGTGTGCCATCATCGCGCGGATCTGGTGGAGGAAGCCGGTTTCGAGGTCGATCTCGATCAGCGTCGCGTCATCATTGCAGCGCAGCGCGTTCCACGTCAGCGTACAACGGCGGGCGTCTTCAAACGGCTCGTCGGCGACACGGACCCAGGCATCCTTGCGGCGGGCGACGCGGAGGTAGAGCGTCTCGCGTTGCCCGGCCCCCGGCGCGAGTCGGCCGTGGACCAGCGCGGTGTAGCGCTTGGCGGTGCGGTGCTCGGCAAACGCGGCGCGGAGGCGGCGCCAGGCCTCCTGCTCGGTCGCGACGATCAGCACGCCGGACGTGTCGGTATCGAGCCGGTGGACGACGCCGCTGCGCAGGCCGCCTTCGCCGACCCCGACGAGTTGGGGGTACTTCGCCGCCAGCGCGTTGATGACCGTGCCCGTCTCGTCGGCGCGGTGCGGGCGGACGGGGACCCCGGCGGGCTTGTTGACAACGACCCACCCCGCGCCGGTGGCGAGTTCTTCGAGTTCGAGCCTGGGGTCGGGCTGGGGCTCGGCCTGTCCGTCGCCGGCGAGTTTGTCGACGGTGACGACGTGGCCCGGGCCGATCGGCTGGCCCTTGTGCTTGAGTGTGGCGGTCTGGCCGTCGACGCGGACGTGGCCCGCGGCGAGGAGGTCGCGGACGCGTTGGCGTGAGAGGCCCAGCCGACGTCCGAGCACCACGTCCAGCCGATCGTTCGGCGTCTTGCCGTCGGGCGTGTCGGGGCCGGGCTGTTGAGGCGGGAGGGTCACGCGTGCCAGCGTAGCAGATCGCACGCGAGCAAATCCGGCCCCAGGCTTACACCCGGGGCGTCCGTCTCGTCCGCGCCGACCGCCGGCCCGTACCGCTGACGGGCAGGGCTGATCTTATCGGTCGGCCCGGCGCAGAGATTCCTGCAACAAACCCAAGCCCGACCCGGATTAGCCGATATACAATGAGGAATCCGCATCACCGCGGGAAACGACCAGGGCATGCCAGACACACGGCTAAGCAACAAGGACGGCTGGACGGCCGGCAGGATCGGGTGCGCTCTCGCGCTCGGCGCGGCGGCGGTGCTGTCGGTCCGCGGGGCCTGGCTGGACATCGCGCACATCGCGTGGGTCGATGAAGAGTCGAGCCAGATCTGGCTGGTCGTCCCGATCATGCTGCTGCTGCTGGGCGTCCGTCGGGACAAGCTCCGCGCGGTCTTCCCCGCCGCGAGTTTCTACGGCACGCTGCTGGTCGTCGCCGGCTGGGGGCTGTCGTGGTACGGCTACTTCAATGCGATCCAGTCGCTGTGGCACCTGGGCGCCGTCGTGCTGCTCATCGGTGCCGTGTGGACCGCGCTGGGCACGCGTGTCATGATCAAGGCCCTGCCCGCGGTGATGGTCGCGCTGTTCTTCGTGCCCGTGCCCGGCCGAATCCGCAGCGAAATCGCGATGCCCATGCAGCAGGCCACCGCCATCGCCGCCGAGGCCATCCTCATCATCTTCGGGCAGAACGTCGAACGCACGGGCATGATGCTCTCGTTCAACGGCAAGGCCGTCGTGCGCATCGACGAGGCGTGCAACGGCATGCGCATGGTCTTTGCGCTCCTGCTCGTGTGCTACGGCTACGCGATGGCGACCCCGCTCAAGGGGTATGTCCGCTTCCTGGTCATCGGCCTGAGCCCCGCGCTCGCGGTCGCGTGCAACATCATCCGCGTCGTGCCTACCGCCCTCGTCTACGCCCACGCCGACCAAGGCACCGGCGACCTCGTACACGACCTCAGCGGCTGGGCGATGGTCTTCCTGGCGTACGGCTTCCTGATGGGCGTCTTCGCGCTGCTCGAGTGGGCCGAGGTCCCCGTGATGCAGGGCGACGGCGAGCCCGCAGCATTACCCGCCGCCCCCCCCGCCCAGGCGACCGCCCCCAGCCCCCAACGCACCACCACCCCGCCGGTCCGCCCACGCCTGTCGGACGAAGGAGGCGCGGCATGACGAAAAAACCCCTGCCCTACTTCGCAGCGCCGCTCTGCACGGCCCTGCTGCTGGTTGGCGTGTTCGGCTACAGCCTGACCCTGCCCACCCCCGAGGACGCCGAGGCCTACCACGCGCGCGTGATGACCGCCTCCGAGCAGATGCCCCAGACGTTTGCCGGCTGGACCGCGGAGGAGCTGCCGATGGAGGCCGGCGCGATGGAGCTGCTCAAGCCCAACGTCGCGCTCCGGCTTCGGCTGACGCACCCGGACTACGCGGTGCCCATCGAGTTCCTGATCGTGCAGTGCCGCGATGCGCGCGACCTCGCGGGGCACTACCCGCCCAAGTGCTACCCGCAGGTGAACGGCTACGTGATGCTCGACGCCCAGCCACGCAACTGGCACGCGGGCGGGGCCGAGGTCCCCGGCATGGAGTACCGCTTCGCGATAGACGACCAGCCCGGCGCGTCCGAGCGGTACGTGATGCACTTCATGATGCTGCCCGATGGGCGGATCGTGCGGAGCATCGACGCGATCTACGAGGCGGGCGCAGACTACCTGCGTCGGCACCACGGCGCGGCGCAGTGCCAGCTTTTTATCCGCGACGCGTCGCTATCCCAGGAAGCACGCGACCGCGCCTTCAACGAGATTTTGACCGCCTACGCCGACCTGATCCACGCGATCGGCAGCGCCGGCGAAGACCCCACCCCCTAGCCCAGCGCGACACGCTTGACTGTCGCTTGATTCGTCAGGAGCTACCACGATGCCGCCATACGACCGCGAACGCCGACGCCGACGCAACCGCCGACTCTCCCTGCTCGGGCTGATCGTCGTGGTGATCGTCGGGGCCGCTGTCACCGCCTACGCCATCCAGCGCAACCGCACCGACGCCGCGATGCAGCAGCGGGTGACCGACAGCGCGATCGCGTTCAAGAACAGCGAGTTCGAGCGTGTCGTCGAGCTGCTCGAAGACCGCGACACCCCGACCAACACACTCCGCCGGGTCCAGGGCGACCCCGACGCCTTGTGGCACTACGTCCAGGCCCGGCAGGCCGTGCCTATGGACAACGGCGAGCACATCGGGCTGTCGCTACCCGCGCTGCGGCAGGTCGTCTCGCTCGATCCGGGCAACCTCGAGGCCGGGCAGATGCTGCTGGGCCTGCTGATGGGTGGCCAGCGCAACACCGAGGCACTCGACATCGCCACCCGCCTCGTCGCGGCGCACCCCAAGGATGTCGAGCTGCTGCGGATGCGTGGTGCGCTCAACATGATGCTCGACAACCACGAGGAAGCGTTCCAGGACGCCCTCGCCGCCTCGCAGATCGAGCCGCTCGATGTCCGCACGCAGATGGATGTCGCCAGTCTCATGCGCACGCTGCACCGCGACCCGACCGACTTTTTCAACCGCGCAACCGCGCTGCACAACCAGCACCCGGGCGACCCCCGCGCCGAGATCATCCTCGCCCGCGCGAACCTGCTGCTGGGCGACCTGCTTGAAGCCGACCGCCTGGTCCGTGTCGCGAGCGATCGCGAGCCGCCCGACGACGACTTTGTCCGCATCATGGTGACGTCGCTGGACATGCTCGACCGGTTCCCCGAGTCCTACGCCTACCTCCAGCGCGTCGCGGGCGACGGGATCGACGGGCCGCTGGAAAGCGAGCTGTTCCTGCGCGAGTTTGAGGCGCTGGACGACCAGCGTGTTGTGGAGCGTGCCTCCCGGATCGACGCCCCGACCGCCGAGCCCAACGTCCTCGCGATCGCGGCGATCAGCCACTACCGGCTGGGCGACCCCGACCAGGCGCGCACGCTTGCCCGCCAGCTCGAGGCCCGGACCGACAACCCGCTCGCCCAGCACTGGGCAACCGTGCTCCACACCTGGTGGGCCACCCCCGCGCAGCCGGGCGAGCTGGTGCAGGCCCTTGTCGCCGCCTGCGCCGACAACCCCAACAACCCGTACCTGCACTACCAGCTCGCCGAGGCGTACCGCGCGTTGGGCGAGCGTGAGTCGGCGTTGGTCGCGCTCGACACCACACAGAAACACCGCCCGAGCTGGGCCCACCCCTACTACCTAGAGGCCGAGCTGCTGCTCGAGCTCGACCGCCCGGCCGACGCAACCCTCGCCGCGCAGCGTGCCCTTAAGCGCCGATCCGTCCCCGCCTACGCCGCATCCTTCGCCGTCGCGCAGGCCCGCGCCGCCAACGCCAAGGACGCGCTCGCGGTCCAGAAGGCACTCAACTTCATCGACGAGCGTGTCCTGTCGCAGTTCCCCGACGAGCCGCGTTCTCTGGTCGCCGCCATCGAGCTGCTCGCCCGCGCGAACCAGCCCGACGCCGCCGCGGACCGCACCCGTGCCGCGCTCGAACGCGACACCGTCCTGCCCCAGGCCACGCTCCTCGAGCTTGCCGCGATCAGCCGGACCTACCGCCTGGGCATGGAGCCCGCCATCTTCGCCCGAGCCGAGTCGGCCTACGGCTCGTCGCCACGCGTCGCGCTCGACCAGGCCATGATGATCGCCCAGCGCTCCTCCAACGAAGAAGCCGTCGCCCTGTTTGAAAGCGCGATGCCCGACCCGCCCACGCTGCATTGGCGCGTCGCGCAGGCCCAGCTCGCCGACGCGCTCGACGACCCCGACGCCTTCCGGCTGTGGATACGCCTGGCCAACGACTACCCCGACCAGCTCGACGTCCAGCGCCTCGCGCTCGCGTCGGTCGGCGTCACCGCGGGCGACGGCCGACGCGCCTTCGCCGACCAGGCCATCAACCGCATGCGCGAGCTCGCGGGCGAGGACTCCATCGGCTGGAAGGTCGAACGCGCCCGCTACCTGCTGGGCTCTGAAAACCCCGCCGCCTCGGCACGCGCCGCCAGCGAACTCCTCCAGGACGTGATCGCCAAAGCCCCCAACCGTGTCGAGCCCTACCGCCTGCTCGCCCGGTGCCAACAGCTCCGCGGCGACGACGTGGCCGCGACCCGCAGCATCGAGCAGGCCGCCGCCCTCGCGCCCGACAACATGTGGATCCAGTACCAGCTGGGCGAGCTGCTCCACCGCCAGCAAAACTTCATCCAGGCAAGACGCCCGCTCTTCACCGTCGCAAGCAACGACCGCGCCGACTACAACCTCCGGCTCAACGCGCTCATCCTGCTCTCCCGCAACGGCAACCGTGAAAACGAAGTCACCACGCTCATCCCCATCCTCGAACGGATGCAGCGGCAGTACAACGCGACCGACCAGCAGCAGATGCTCCTGGGCAACCTCTACCTCATGACAGGCCGAGAGCAGGAGGTCGACGAGCTTTGCGAGCGGATGCTTGAGAACCCGACGCCCGACATCATCGACTACACCGCGGCGTACTACTGGCAGACCGGCCGGGCCCAGCGTGCCAGCGAAATCATCGCGATGGTGGATGACCTCGACATGCCCGAGGAGGTCCGCCACAACATCCTCGCCTGGCACGCCCACCGCACGCAGCAGCCCGACCAGGCGCTGTCACACTTCCGCGACGCCGCCCGCGCCGCGCCCAGCCAGAGCCGGCGCTGGCAGACCCTGGTCACCTTCGACCTCACCTACGGCCGGCCCGAGCTGGCGGTACAGGATGCGCGTCAGGCGCTCGAGCACCTGCCCGACAACGCCACGCTCAAGGCCGTCGTCGCCAACGCCGACCTGCTCAACACCGTCGCGGTCGATGTGCGCTTCCGCCCGATGGCCGTGTCCGTCGTCGCCAACCCGGAGTACCGCGAGGTCGGCATCCGGGCGCTTCGGCTGATCGACGCCGCCGCGCGCAACGAACGCTCCACCGGCTCGGTCGCACGCGACCTCGTCGCGCTGGCCAACGACCACACCGGCTACCTGCCGCTGCAGAACCTGACCGCGGCGCTGCTGCTGAACGTCCGGCAGTTCGAGCTGGCCGGGCAAATCGCGACGCGCACGATGGAGAGTAACCCGACCGACGGCTTCTCCGCCCGGCTGGCGACGCAGTCGCTGGTGCAGACCGGCGACTGGCGTCGCGCGACGACCGCCGCACAGAGCTGGGGCCGACGCATCCCCAGCGACATGCCGCTGGCGGACGTCTACATCTCCATGTGTCAGCGCAACCTCAACCGGGTGAAGGATGCGCTGGCGACACTCGAACCCTACATCACGCCCGCGCTGGCGAGCCCCGAGGCCAACACCCTGCTGCTGGGCGAGTACGCCGCCGCGTTGGTGCAGGACGGCCAGATCGACGTCGCCTGGCGTCGGGTGCTTGAGCCCAATCTGGGCAAGGGCCCGGCCTGGCGTCAGCTCGCGATGGACCTCGCCGGCGGCGCGGTGCCCAGTGCCCGCGCGGCGTCGGCCTGGCTGGGCGCGGTCGAGGCCGCGATCCCCGCCGACGCCCCGGTCGAGCAGCTGATGCTGGCCCAGGCCAACTTCCAGGCCGGCGACCGGCTTCGCGACAACACGCTGATCGAACGCGCCCGCGTGCAGATCGTCCGCGCCACCGACGCCGGCGGCGCCCCCGCCGGGGCCTGGTTCCTCCGTGGCCGAATCTCCGACCGCAGCGGCGACCTGCAGAACGCCGAGGCCAGCTATCGCATGGTGCTCAGCATGCAGCCCAACGACCCGCTCGCGCAGAACAACCTCGCGATGGTCCTCGTGGCGCTTGGGCGGAACCTCAACGAAGCGGTGCAGCTCGCCCGCGCCGCGAGCGCGACGTCCCCCGACGATATGAACCTGCGTGACACCCTCGCCCAGACGCTGAGCCGGGTGGGTGAGCACGAGGAGGCCATCCGCATCATCGAGCGTGTGATCCAGGAAGACCGCCAGAACATGGACTGGGTCCGGACCAAGGCGAAGCTGCTCGACGCTGCGGGCCGGCGCGACGAAGCCGAACGCCTGCGTGAAACGTACAACCTCGCGGATTAGGCGGACGGTATGGCGATGGGGCCACGCGATGCCCGTGACGCCGCCGCCCGCTGGGCGGAGCGCGAAACCGGCGTGTGCATCGTGGCTTAGTCGAAGATGCCGTCGAGCACACGGTCGACGCCGCGGTCGATCGCGCTGTCGGTCTCGTTCTCTACGCGGTTCTCGACGCGGTTGCCTGCGCGGTCGGACTTTTCCTCGGCCTTCTGCGACGCGGTCTGGCACCCGGTCAGGGCGAAGGTCATCGTGAAGGCGGCGGCGAGGGCGGTGGCGAGTTTCGAAACGGTCATGGCAAACCCCTTGATTGGATGTGTGATCGCGAGCCCTCAGTATATCGCTCGTGTCGGCGATGCGCTCCAAAAAACAGCCCGCGCGTGGGCGCGGGCTGTGGGTCTGCCTGGATTCAATGCGTCGCGGTGACGCCGGGGCCGGTCAGTTCTTGACCTCGTACTCGGCGTCGATGACGTCGTCGTCGCCCGCGTCGCCTGCCGGCTCGCCGCCGGGCTGCTGGCCGCCGCCGGCCGCGGCCTGGGCCGCCTCGTTCATCGCGGCGCCCAGCTCCTGGCGGACGTTGTTGAGGTTCTCGAGCGCGGCCTTGATCGCGTCCGCGTCGTCGCCCTTGATCTTGTCTTCAAGGTTACTTAGCGCCGATTCGATCTTCCCACGCACGTCCGCGTCCACCTTGTCGCCGTACTCGTCGACCTGCTTGCGCGTCTGGAAGACGATGGCGTCGGCCTGGTTCTTCAGGTCCACGACCTCGCGCTTCTTCTTGTCTTCCTCGGCGTGTGCCTCGGCGTCCTTCTTCATCTGCTCGACCTCTTCGTCGGAGAGGCCCGAGCTGCCGGTGATCTCGATCGACTGCTCCTTGTTGGTCGCCTTGTCCACGGCCTTGACGTTCAGGATGCCGTTGGCGTCGAGCTCGAAGGTCACCTCGATCTGCGGCGTGCCGCGCGGCGCGGGCGGGATGTCGGACAGGTCGAACTGGCCCAGCGTGCGGTTGTCCTTGGAGAACTCGCGTTCGCCCTGGAGCACGTGGATCGTGACGCTGGGCTGGTTGTCGCTCGCGGTGGAGAAGGTCTCGCTCTTGCTGGTCGGGATCGTCGTGTTCTTCTCGATGAGCTTGGTCATGACGCCGCCCATCGTCTCGATGCCCAGCGACAGCGGGGTCACGTCGAGCAGGAGCACGTCGCTCTTGCCGCCCGAGTCGAACACGCCGCCCTGGATCGCCGCACCCAGCGCGACGACTTCGTCGGGGTTGATCGACTTATTGGGTGCTTTGCCGAAGAGCTCCTGGGCGATCTGCTGGACCTTGGGGATGCGCGACGAGCCGCCGACCAGGACGACCTCGTCGATGTCGCCCGACGAGAGCCCGGCGTCCTTGAGCGCGGTCAGCACGGGCTGCTTGATGCGCTCGAACAGGTGGTCGCAGATCTCTTCAAACTTCGCGCGGGTGACGTTGATCTGCAGGTGCTTGGGGCCTTCGTTGGTCGCGGTGATGAACGGGAGGTTGACCGCCGCGGACTGCGCGGTGGAGAGCTCCATCTTCGCCTTCTCGGCCGCTTCCTTGAGCCGCTGGAGCGCCATCGCGTCGTTGCGGAGGTCGATGCCATCGGTGCGTTTGAACTCCTCGGCGAGGTAGTTGATGAGCGCCTCGTCCCAGTCGTCGCCGCCGAGGTGCCCGTCGCCCGAGGTGGAGAGCACTTCGAACACGGTCGTGCCGTCGGCGTCGCCGATGTCGAGCACAGAGACGTCGAACGTCCCGCCGCCCAGGTCGAAGACGGCGATCTTTTCTTCGCTCTTCTTATCGAGCCCGTACGCCAGCGCCGCGGCGGTCGGCTCGTTGATGATGCGCTCGACCTTGAGCCCGGCGATCTCCCCGGCCTCCTTGGTCGCTTGGCGCTGGGAGTCGTTGAAGTACGCGGGCACGGTGATGACGGCCTTGTCGACCTTCTCGCCCAGGTAGTCCTCGGCGGTCTTCTTAAGGTCGACGAGGATCATCGCCGAGATTTCCTGCGGGGTATAGGTCTTGTCCTTGGCCTTGACCTTGACGAGCTCGTCGCTGTTGCCGACGACTTCGTAGGGGACCATTTTTTCTTCGCCGGTGACTTCGGAGTGGCGTCGGCCCATGAAGCGTTTGATGGAGAAGATCGTGCCGGTGGGGTTGGTGACCTGCTGCTGGCGCGCGGGCTGGCCGACGAGGCGATCACCTTTGTCGGTGAAGGCGACGATCGAGGGGGTCGTGCGGTTGCCCGAGCTGTTGATGAGGACCTTGGGCTGGCCGGCTTCCATGACGGCGACGACGGAGTTGGTCGTCCCCAGGTCGATTCCGATGGTTTTGCTCATTGCTGCATCTTCCTTTCGCGTCGCCGGGGCTTGGGCGCCCCGACGATGTGGATAACTGAATCATGCCCACGCTCGGGCGTCCGGGTCAGGGAGTGCAATCGCCATGCCAGCGGGCGCGGCGTCGGACACGCTTCAGGGGCATGAATAGGCCTTGTAGCCCTGCCACGCGGGTTTTTCGGGCCCGCGGGTCTGCCAATATGGCAAGCCCCTGGGGCGGGCCGTGAAACTCGCAGCACGCGACCCCCACGAAATCCCCTGCTATTTCAGGAAAAACAGCCGGCCCCGCTTGAAATCCCCGGGAAAACCAGCCAAAATCCCCCCGCGTGATCGATCGGAGACCGTGCTACGGAAAATCAATCCACGCTTCGTCAAGGGAATGTCCACAAACACCGCTAAGGAGAGCACCATGGCCCGTAAAAAAGCCGCCACCAAAAAACCCGCCGCCACCGCCATCAAGGTGAAGGCGACCCCCGACAAGGCCCCCACCAAGACCGAGATCTACCGCACCATCGCCGAGAAGACCGAACTCTCGCGCAAGCAGGTCGTCGCCGTCTTTGACACCCTCAACGCCATCAACGAAGCCAACCTCAAGAAGCACGGCCAGGTCACCGTCCCCGGCGTCTGCAAGCTCGTGGTCAAGAAGAAGCCACGCGTCCCCGCAGGCCCCCGCTACAACCCCTTCACCAAAGAAACCAAGCACATGCCGGCCAAGCCCGCGTCCAAGACCGTCCGGGCTCGTCCCGTCAAGGCCGTCAAAGACATGGTGGCCTGAACCCGCTGAGCCGCCGTGCCGGGATCAACCCCCGCACGGCATCGACGTTTCTTAATCCCGTATCGACTGTTCCGATCCCATTGACGAAGCTCAACCCCCCGGCCTACTCCGAGGCCGGGGGGTTTTTCTTCACCCGCGTACAATTCACAAGCAACAACCCGCGCCAAACACCTACAATAGTCACCCGATCATGGCTACCCAACGCAATCGATCTCTGACCCGCCCGTTTGCCCGGCTGCTCGCTGTGTTGTCCATCGTGACACTCGCCGCGCTGTCCGTGGCGTGTAAGAACGGGCCCGACAACGCCGAGCCCGACGCCGACTTCTCCGACCTCGCGCCCGAGCACATCCCCCTGCCCGATCTGGGCCCCAACCCCAACGAGCCCCAGCGACCCGAACGCATCCACGCGATCGTTCAGCGCATCGACGTCCCGCTCGACCAGTCCACCGACAACGCTTGGGCCGTCACCGACGAGTTCGCCTTCCCCGCCATCACGCGCAGCATCTGGCACGCCAACGGCCTGCGGCTGGGCCTGCTCGGTGAGGACGACGTCGAGGCCTTCGCCCAGCACATGCCCGAGGTCCTCGAGCTCTTCGAGACCCAGGTCTACACCAGCTCGCACCCCGTCGCCGTCATGCGCACGCCCCGGCTACGCAACGACGTCCGCATCCCTATCGACCTCACCCTGCCCCCCGCCCCGCCGCACAACGAGACCATCCTCGGCGGCGAAGACGGCAAGCTCCAGCTCCTCGCCCGCCTCGAGATCGAAGACGGCAAGACCTACGTCATCCTCACGCCCCACCACGCCCAACCCGACGGCAACCGGCTCCAGCCACGCGACCTGCTCGAGCGCGAACTCGAAGGACGCATGTACGACGAACTCGCCATCCGGGTCGAGCTCACCGACGACCGCCTGCTCATCGTCGGGCTCTACTGGCCCTGGCCCATCGGCGAAGCGTTCGACGACGACCGCGCCGGCGACACGCCTCCGCCCGGCCTCGACATCACCTGGCAGACCACCGCCCCGAGCCCCGCGCTCGCCGACGACCCCGCCGCCCCGCCGTCGCACCTCTGGCTCGGCGTGCCCGACCGACCCGAGACCGCACCGGGCAGCGACGCCCCAGCCGACCCCAGCGACCAAGACGCAGACGACACGCCCGCCACCCACGAGCCCGCGTCCATCCGGCGGACCCGCATCGCGCCGCCCCTCCCGCTCCACTTCGGCCGCGTCCTCCTCACCGGCACCCGCGCCCGCAAGCCCGTCCAGACCTTCCTCCTCATCTCCATCCCCCCGCAAGACGACACCCCCGCCGCCCCCTCCATCGACGACCTCAATACCGCCCCCCAACCCGTCGCCCCCGACGACCTCGCCGCCTCCCCCGCCGATACCGACTGATGCACGCCGCGCAGCGTGACAGCGCCCCGGCCGCTCCTTGGTCACGCATCACTCCATAGTTCCAGCATCAATCTCCCGGCGCGTTGCCCGCGTCCGTCGGCAGCCCCGCGTCCCACGCAAGCACCGCCCGCTTCAGCCGATCAACCACCGCCGGGTGCGCCGCCGCGACATCGTCCGACTCGCCCGGGTCGTTGTCGATGTCGAACAGCCGAGCATCCGAGCCGTCAAACGCACACACCAGTTTCCATTGCCCGTCACGCACCGCGAGGTCGGGGTGGCGATCATGCTCTGGCCCGGGCCGGTCGGGCGGACGACGCCAGAACAACGGCCCGTTCCGCTGCGTCTGTGACCGCCCCAGCAACTGGTCCGCCAATGCTTCACCGTCGCCGGCATAGCCCTCGGGCGTCGGCAGCTCCAACCAATCAATCAGCGACGCCACCACATCGATGCTCGACAGCACCGTCGTCTCATTCACGCCGCCCGCCATGTCTTGCGCGATATAGCCCGGCCCCCACACGATCAGCGGACTGCGGATCCCGCCCTCATACAACTGCCCCTTGTGCCCGCGCAGCGGCCCCCCGCGACCCGCGCCCGGCTCGTGGCCGTTGTCACTCGCCAACACCACCAGCGTGTTCTCGCGCAGCGCAGGGTCGTTACGGATCCGATCAAACAACACGCCGAGCTGCGCATCCATCGCCTCCAACACCCCGAGGTACCGCGCCCGCTTCGAGCCGTCCCCCCGCAGGTCCGCCGGCGGGAAGAACGGCGAGTGCACATCGTCGGGCCAAACATTGATATAGAACGGCCGACCCTGCGCCACCGACGCATCAATAAACTCAACCGACCGCTCGACAAACCCCGCCGTGATCCGCGACCGGTCCATCCACACGATCGGCCCGCGCCCCAGCCGGTCGCTGCCCAGCGCGTACCGGCGGGGCTCGCTCCCATCAAACGCATCGAGCAGCGGCAGCAGCCGGGGCCCGAGCCCCTCGAAGTTGGTCAGTGTCGCGTCAAAGCCGTACTCCGATACCAGCGGCGCTTCGCCCACGTCCCGCTGCCCGCCCAGGTGCCACTTGCCAAAGTGCCCGGTACGGTAGCCCGCCTGCGAGAACATGCGCGGCAGCGAGGGCGCATCCAGCGCGAGCCAGTGCGCCATACCCCGGTCTTCGTTGTACGAGCGCTCCGCAAGGAACGAGGTGATCCGATGCCGGGCCGGGTACTGCCCCGTCAACAGCGCGCACCGCGAGGGCGAGCAGATCGGCGCATTCACATAGAACTGCGTAAACCGCACCCCCTCCGACGCCAGCCGATCGATCTCGACCGTCTCCGCGCCCTCGCCCCCGAAGCACGACAGGTCCGCCCAGCCCATGTCGTCGATCAACACCACCACCACGTTGGGCCCAGCCGCCTCCTCGCCCCACGCCTGGCCGCCGACCCCGACCAGCAGCCCGACCCACACCGCCCACCACCACCGCAGCCCGCAAGCGGGTCGGCGCCGATCCATCTGTTTTTGGGTTTGCATCGCCCCAGCATAACGCGCGAGCCCCGGACGCCCGATTCAACGCATCCCCACGCGTCTGCGATCGCTTGCGAGTAGCATCAGCGACACGTGTTTTCTCGCAGATTGCGGACAAATCCTATGCAAACGATGCACGGGTTGTAATGCCTCTATCATGGCTCGCATCGTGAATAATCGCAGTGATTCCCGGTGAAACGACTCACCCGCACCCCCGCGAGACCGACGCTATGCCGACCACCACCCGCCCGACGCACGCCCGCCGCAGCCCCCGCCTCAGCCGGCGGCGCTTCCTCCAACACGTCGGCCTCGCGGTCGGCGCCGGGACGCTGGGCGGGTGGAGCACGGCCGTGTCCGCGGGCACGCACGTCCCCGGGCCCGTCATCCGGGTCGCGCCGCGCGGCGGCACCGCACGCAACGTCATCTTCATGGTCGCCGACGGCATGAGCCAGGGCACCTGGACGCTGGGCGACCTCGCAAGCCGGCTCCAGACCGGCGAGCACTGCGCCTGGGCCAAGCTCTGGGACCGCGAGGGCACGCGACGCGGGCTCGCCATGACCCACTCCGCCGACTCCCTGGTCACCGACTCCGCCGCCGCGGGCTCCGCCTTTGGCACGGGCGTCCACATCAACAACGGCGCGCTCAACGTCACCCCCGACGGCAAGACCCCCACCCCCCTCCTCGTCCAGGCACGCGAGGCGGGGCTCAAGACCGGCCTGGTCACCACCACCGTCATCAACCACGCCACCCCCGCCGGGTTCAGCGTCAACATGCCCAGCCGAAACAGCTACCACGACATCCTCGCCCAGCAGCTCGAGCGCCGCGTCGATGTCATGCTCGGCGGCGGGCAACGCTACCTCAGCGACGAACTCAAACACCAGCACAACGACGCCATCTACCTCAGCGACGCCCAGGGCCTGCGCGGCCGACACGACCCCGCCAAACGCGTCGTCGGCCTCTTCTCGCGCGACCACATCCCCTTCGAGCTCGACCGCCCCGCCACCGTCCCCCCGCTGAGCGACATGGCCGGCTACGCCCTGGACCGCCTCGCCGCCGCCACCGCCGACACCGAGCGCGGCTTCATCCTCCAGATCGAGGGCGGACGCGTCGACCACGCCGGCCACAACAACGACGCCATGGGCCTGCTCCACGAACAGATCATGTTCAACCACACCCTCGAACGCGTCATGCAGTACGTCGACCAGCGCGACGACACCCTCCTCATCGTCACCACCGACCACGGCACCGCCGACCCCGCGCTCACCGTCTACCACCAAAGCGCCCAGCAAGGCATCGACCGCCTGCTCAACGCACGCGGCACCTTCGAGTCCATCTTCCCCAAGCTGCCCAGCCGCAGCGCCGAGGGCTTCGAGCCCGAGCACTGGACCTCCGCCATGCGGCAGGCCGTGCAAGAAGCGCTCAACGTCCGCCTCAGCGACCAGGACCTGGGCTGGCTCGCCCGGCGGCACCTCGAAGGCGAGACCACCAACGGCTTCGCCGCCCGCAACAGCCTCACCATCTGCCTGGGCGAAGTCCTCGCCAACTACACCGGCGTCGGGTTCGTCAGCGGCAACCACACCACCGACATGGTCGAAGCCACCGCCTACGGCCCAGGCAGCGAATGGCTCGAGCCCACCCTCGACAACATCGACCTCCACACCATGATGCGCGACGCCATCCGCCTGCCCGCGTAAGAAACCAACAGGCCTCGAAAATCATCACCGACCCGGTACCTTCAATACCGCATTGTTCCATCGCGCCGGCGATTAAGCAGAGTGCCAACGGTGCAGACCGACGCTTCGATCAAATCGGGACTCCCCCGTTTCCGCCTCCCAAGCGAAGCCACTCACCCCGGCCGACAAACGAGGGCCGTCTCTGTTTCGCCAGCCGTCGCCATTTCGCTAGCTGAAACAACAGTGTTTTTAGCAACCAATGCTTCAGTTCGCCACGTCAGCGTGGTAAACTTACTTCGGCGGCGTAGCCGAACAGTCAAATGGGAATGTCGGATGATAGCTCTCAAATGCCGCAAGAGCTGTACGACTCACAACCCCGGGAATCTCATCAGAAGCCAGCACGAGGCGAACCAGAAAGAAGTACGAGAATGAATCAAGCACAAGATGACTATCAGGCAAAGCAAAGACAAATATGGAAGAACGAAGAAGACCACAAGAGAGCTCACGGTGGAGGTGGAGGTGGAGGTGGAGGTGGATGCATGATCGCTCTTGTAGCATTCATGGGTGCCGCCGTAACCACTGGTGGAACCACTGCCGGACTCATCGTCTTGTTCACCTAGAAGATCACAGAAGGCAGAGCAAACCTCACATAGTAATCAGTCTCGATGTGTGATTGAGGCCGATTCGATTGGTGTCTGGGGTGTGCCGCCTGTCAATTTAGGCCGAGCATTATTATCACCTAGCAGGGAGCCGAAAAGGTGCCAGGAATCTTTCGCTTTCCGCGAGTCGATCGCGCGGTGTGCCGTGGGCTGCCTGGGGCTTGGCGGGTGGCGGTCGGCATAGGCAATACCTAGCGGGCCGTCACGGCGGATGGGTGCTGGGTTGGGGGCTCCCGGAGTCGCGCTGGGTTGTTGCGGATTCTCTCGGGTGCGATGTGGCGTTGCGGCCGCCTTGTGCGTGGCTGGGGGTGGGTGTGTGCGCCCGAGGTGAAGGGCTCTGGGGAGGAAAGAGGCCGGGGTGCGGGGTGGGCAGTGAGCTTTTACGCACGGCGGGCTGGGGGTTTCCCGGGGCGGCTGGGGGTGTGGGCTGCGGCTTGGGCGGGGTATGACAAGGCCCGCGTCGAGACGGCGCGGGCCTTGGTGGGCGTGGGGTGGGGTCAGTCGTTGGAGGGCGGTGGGCCCTGGCCGTTGGCGGTGTTGGGCGGGCCGCCGGGGCCTTTGCGTTTGCGTCGTCGGCGTCGGCGTCGTTTTTTGCGGGGGGCTTCGCCGTCGGCCGGGGCCTGGTTTTGCGGGGCGTGGTTGTCGGGTAGCTTGGCGCTGGGGTCGCCTTCTTTGGAGTGGACTTCGCCGTCGCCAAGGGGGTTGCCGGGCTTGGGGCGTCGGGGCGGTGCCTGCTGGCCGGTCTGCTGGTTGCTGTAGCCGGCGGGCTTGTCCTTGGGCTTTCGGGCGTCGGGCTTGGCGTCGCGGTTGCCGCTGGGCTTGGGCGGGTTGTTGGTGCGTGGGGGCTTGTTGCCGGGCGGGGTGTTGCGGGGCTGGGGTCGTCGTCGGCCGTCGTCACGGACCTGGCCCGGGTCGCCGTGCTCGGCGCGCCACTGGGCGGTTTCTTCCTTGTTGAGCTGTCGGATGTGCTCGATGGGGTACGCGGCGGGCGGGTTCATGCCGATCTTGACCAGGGCGAGCTGGGTGAGGATCTGCGAGCTGAGCACGACGCCGACGCCGTCCTCGGTTTCGACGAGCGACTTGCGGTGCGGGAGCTTCTTTTTGAGTTCGCTGTAGGTCTGGTCCTCGTAGCGGAGGCAGCACATGAGTCGGCCGCAGCGTCCCGAGATTTTCTGCGGGTCGAGGGTGTTCTTCTGGACCTTGGCGGTCCGCATCGAGACGGGCTTGAGGACCTTGAGGAACTGCCGGCAGCAGCAGTGCTGGCCGCACTTTTCGTAGTCGGCGACGAGGCGGGCCTCCTCACGGTCGGAGACGTGGATCATCTCGATCCGGGTCTGGAGCTCGGCGGCGAGCCGGCGGACCAGCTCGCGGAAGTCGACGCGGTCCTCGGCGGTGAAGTAGAAGGAGACCTGCTCGTCGCCAAGGACGAACTCGACCTCGACGAGCTTCATGGGCAGCTTGAGCTCTTCGATGAGTTTCTTGCAGCCGCGGACGACGGCGGGCTTGCGTGCGTCGAGCCGGGTCTGTTCGTTGAGGTCGTCGATGGTAGCGACGCGGAGGATTTTGCCCTGGGTGGTGAAGGGGTAGTTTTTGCCGCCGGAGTTTTCGATGTACTGGAGCATCTCTTTGCGTGAGACGCTTTTGCCGCACCCGCTGTTGGAGCAGGTGGTGGTGAGCATTTCGACCAGCTCGGTGCCGCGTGGGGTGACGGCGACGAGCTTGGAACCGCAGCCGGGCTTGGCGTCGCCGTTGTAGGGGAGCTCGGCGACCATGCGTTCGTAGCCGTAGCGGACGACCATGGACTTGGGCGGCTCGAGCGCGTCGTAGATTTTCTGGTCCGCCTCTTCCAGCATGACTGGGAGCGGGACGATGGTGCCTGGCATGGTGAAGCTCCGGTTCAGCGGTGCGCGGACTGCGCGTGGGCTGGAGGGGTATCCTAGCAGATGGCGGGGGCGGGCCGAGGTGGTTGGGCGGGCGGGGCGTGGGAGGTTCGCTAAGCCGTGAGCGGCTGGGGGCGGGGCGAAACGAATGGGTTGCGGCCGGCGTCGTGGGTTGGGTGGATACCTCATGGGAGCGTTCGTTTTGGATAACTTACGAAGCACGGCGTGTCGCATACTGGCCGGGTGTCTGCTCGGGTTGATGTGTGCCGCGTTTGTTGGCACAACGGCTGCGCAGGCGGGCTCGGGTATCGTGTCGGTCGCGGCCAACGACGAGACGGTCACGGTGACACTGGGCGAGGCCGCGGGCGATGACGGCACACGCACCGGCCATACGGAGCTGGTCGCGCTGGGTGTGCATCAAGCGCTCACGACGGACAGCCCGGCGGTCTGGGCGGGCACCCCCTCGGGCCAACGTGTGGTGCTGCCGCGCTTCGACGATGCGGGGAACGATCGGCTATTCCAGCGTTTCGTCTTGCGTTCGCGCGAAGATGAGCGCGTGCTGCCTTGGGGCCCGGGGCGTTTTGCGGATGACCTTGCGGGGCTCAATGCGACGGGGACACACGAGCCCTGGCCCAGCGGGATCAAGGGGATCCAGGCGCCGCTGATCAACGAGGACATGCCCGCGCTGGGCGTCTCGCATATCACGGACAACATCTCGATCGCGTCGTTGATCGCGGGGTATGCCGGGCCCGACGATGACCCTGCGTTTACCTATACGGTCGATGGCGTGGCCTATGCGTTTGATCCCGATGCGGTGCGTCATAAGGATGCGCTGTACCGCACGATGCACGAGTATGGCATCAATGTGGTCGGCATCATCCTCTGCTATCGCGCCCAGGCGGACAGCCGATACAGCCCACGGTTTGATGATGCGGAGGGCCAAAACGGTGACGGGCCGCTCTACCACCGCGAGGCGGACTATGACCAGATGGTCCAGCGGATCACGGCGGTGAACCTCGACACCGAAGAGGGCCAACGCGCTTACCGCGCGGTGATGGGGTTCCTCGCGCGGCGGTACACGCGCAGCGACAACCGCTACGGCCGACTAGGCGGGTACATCATCGGCAACGAGGTGAACTCGCACTGGGTCTGGCACCACATGGGCCCGGCGACGCCGGAGCAGGTCGCACAGCAGTATGCGTTGCAGGTCCGGCTGTCGTACTACGCGGTGCGTGTGCATGACCCTCGGCCGCGCGTGTTTGTGTCGCTTGACCACTTCTGGAACGCGCGGCACGGCGAGGACCCGACCCACGCGATGCCGGGCCGGGAGCTGCTCGAACGCTTCGCGCAGCAGATGAAGCAGGCGGGCGATCTGCCGTGGGCGTTGGCGCATCACCCGTACCCGGAGGACCTGTTTGACCCGGCGTTTTGGGAGGACGGGACGGCCTGGCTGGCGCACGATACGCCGCGGATCACGTACCGGAACATCGAGTTGCTGGTGGACTACATGCGTCGGCCCGGGATGCGGTATCGGGGTGAGGCCCGGCCGATCATTTTGTCGGAGCAGGGGTTTCATGCGGGGGCGACGGAGGCGAGCGAGCGTGTGCAGGCGGCGGCGTATGCGCTGGCGCATGTGAAGCTGTCGCGGCTTGAGGGGATTGTGGCGCACATCCTGCATCGGCACACGGACCACCCGCACGAGGGCGGGCTGCTGCTGGGGGTGCGGGCGTGCGATGCGCAGGGTCGGCCGACGCGGAAGCGGTTGATGTTCGATGTCTTCGCCGCGGCGGGGACGGATCGAGAGGCGGAAGTGTTCGCGTTTGCGTTGCCGGTGATCGGGCTGGCGGACTGGGACGAGGCGGCGCCCGCGGCGGGGCCGTTTCCGCCGACGCGCGAGTGATGCGAGGGTGCGGGGTGGCGCGGGGTGGTTGGGCGCTGCGTAGTTGGGGATGCGGCGCTAAGCCGCAAGCGGCTGGAGGGGGGCAAGCGGCTGGGGTTTAGCCGCCGCCCAGGGCGACGCTGTCGCTGACACCGAGGTTGCGGTAGATCTCGCGTGTGGCGGTGGACTGGTTGAGGGTATAGAAGTGGATGCCTCGGACTTTGTGGTCCAGGAGGTCGCGGCACTGCTCGGTGGCCCAGTGGATGCCGACGCGTTGGATGGCTTCTTCGTCGCCCTCGCAGCGTGCGACGGCGCGGAGGAGCTTGGCGGGGTAGCGTGCGCCGGCGGCGAGCTCGGCCATGCGTTTCATGCCTTTGCCGGAGGTAATGGGCATGATGCCGGCGATGATGGGGACGTTGATGCCGGCGAGTTCGCAACGTTCGCGGAAGTCGTAGAAGTCGTTGTTGCTGAAGAAGAGCTGGGTGCAGATGTAGTCGGCGCCGGCGTCGATCTTGGCCTTGAGGTGGTCCATCTCGAGCAGGCGGTTGGGGGTCGCGGGGTGGCCTTCGGGGAAGCCCGCGACACCGACGCCGAAGCTGCGGAAGTCGGCGACGCGCTGCGCGAGCGACGCCTCGTGCTGGCGGATGTAGCGCACGAGGTCAGCGGCGTGACGGAACGCGTCCTGCGCGCGGTCGTAGTGGGGCTTGTCGCTGGGCGGGTCGCCGCCCAGGGCGAGGACGTTGCACACCCCCTCGCCGGCGTAGCGTTCGAGGATGTCGGCGATCTCGGCCTCGCTGTGGCAGACGCAGGTCAGGTGCGGCACGGCGGTGACGCCGAGCTCGCGGCGGATCCGCAAAACAAGGTCGTGCGTCAGCTCACGCGTCGACCCGCCCGCGCCGTAGGTCACCGACACAAACGACGGCTTGAGGGCTGCGAGCTCGGCGACGTGCTCGTAGAGACTCTGCGCCGCCTGCTCGGACTTGGGCGGAAAGAACTCGAAGGAGAAGGTCGTGCTGTAGCGTTTGAAGACGTCGCGAATGTGCATGGTTTCAGTATATCCGAATATCCGGATGAGCGGATGATAGAAGGCCCCTCGGTTTCCCTACTCTGCTATCGACGCTTGACGCCCCGCCGCTGGCATTCTTCGCAATGGGTGGGTGTGGGGTGGCCATAAAAAAGGGCCGACCGCAAGGCGGATCGGCCGTAGCTCTGTGGCGTGTTGTGGGCGGGATTAGCGCTACTGGATCAGCTGCGCGATGGGCTGGCGTGCATCGAAGCCCGAGTCGGCGTTGTGCCAGAACCGGACCTCGTCTTCGCCCAGCTTCCATGAGAGCGCCGCGTTGTGGCCGTCGTGGTAGGTGGGGAAGGTGACGATGCCGCGTTCGAAGTCCTGGAGGTCGACGCCGACCATGTCGAGCTCACGGACCAGGACGCGGAGGCGTTCC
Source organism: Phycisphaerales bacterium JB063 (assembly GCA_044439905.1). Lineage (GTDB taxonomy): Bacteria > Planctomycetota > Phycisphaerae > Phycisphaerales > Phycisphaeraceae > JAHQVV01. The sequence continues at coordinate 21,006 of JBITAC010000004.1, forward strand.
ATGGCGGCGCGGTAGTCGCGTTCGAGGGCCTTCGCGTCGGCGCCGTGCAGGCCGAGCTCGACACGTTCCATCGTTCGGCGGATATGGACGACCTCGTCGTGCAGGTCAACGATATCGGCGACAACGCGGGAGACATAGGGCAGCGCCCGGTTGGCCTCATCCACACAGAAGGTGCGTTTGATTTCCGCGGCGGGTTCGAGGGTCTTCGTCTGCGTCGAATGGTTCAGCATGCCAATACTCCTGATACGTGGAAGGCCGCGCTGGGTCGCGTGCCCCTGCTGTATCGGCGTAGCAAGGCCCACGCTGCACATGCGCGGTCGGCGGGCGTTGTAAATCTCAGCAAATCGGACCTGAACCGCGCACACAGACGCCATAACCGGGCGCACCACAGCGTCTTGAACACGGTTCCACCCGGTCGATCCGACGCGATCGGGCGGACTTGATCAAGCGATCGTGGTGTCCGCCTGGTCGGGGTACAACAGGCGGTAGAGCCCGAGCTTGAGGTCGATCGCGAGGGAGAAGAGCAGCGGGACAACGACCAAGGTGAACAGGGTCGAGACGACGAGCCCGCCGACCACGACGCTGCCCAGCCCGCGGTAGAGCTCGCTGCCCGAGCCGGGCATCAGGACCAGGGGCAGCATGCCGGCGACGCTGGTCGCGGTGGTCATGAAGATCGGGCGGATGCGCGACTGGACCGAAGCGCGGATCGCCTCGCGTGGGCCGAGCGCACCGGTGGTGTCGCCTTCGCCTTCGCCCAGGCCGCGCATGTAGTTGAGCGCCTGGTGGACGATCAGGATGGCGTTGTTAACGACGACCCCGATGAGGATGATGAACCCGAGCATGGTGAGCGTATCAAGCTGCTGGTTGGGGTTGAGTCGGTGGACAAACGCGAGGCCGAGGAACCCGCCGACCGCGGCGAGCGGGACGGCGAACATGATGACCAGGGGGTAGAGGAAGCTCTCGAAGAGCGCGGCCATGAGGAGGAAGGTGACCAGGAGCGCGATGAAGAGCCGGCTGACGCCCAGGGAGCGTAGGGAGTGGCCGTTGAAGCCGGTCCATTCGCCGAGCATCGCGGTGCGGACCTGTTCGAGTTTGCTGGCGGACCCGGCGTAGGCGATGTTGACGGTGATGGGGATGACGGCACCGCCGGCCTCGCTACGCAGGTGGGTGACGATCGCGTGGATGTCCTGCTCGGCTTGTTCGAGGGGCACGTCGTCGGGGGGGGTGACGCTGAGGGTGACGGCCCGGCTTTCCTCGATGCGGGTGATCTCCTGGGGGGCGTCGCTGCGTTCGAGGGTGGCGATCTGCGAGAGCGGGATGGTGCCCTGCTCGCCGGTGGGTGTGCGGTAGGCGACGGGGAGGCGTGCGAGCTGCTCGGGGGGGTAGCCGTCGCCGTTGGCGTTCTTGGCGACGATATCGATCGAGTCGCCGCGGTAGCGGTAGTCGCCGATGATGAGGCCGTCGACCATCGCCGAGACCGATCGGCCCAGCGCGTCGACATCGATGCCCAGGTCGGCGGCGCGGACGCGGTCGATGCGGAAGATGACTTCACGCCGGGGCTTGTCGAACGTGAGGGGTGAGGGCTGCACCCCGCCGAAGCCGTACGCCCCACGCAGCGCGTTGAGCAGCGCCGTCGCCGAGTCGCGCACCTCGTCGAGGTTGTCGCCGCTGACTTCGACATCGATCGAACGCGAGCCCGCGGCGCCCCGGCCAAACAGGGACGACTGCGACGCAAACCCGATCGACCCGGGGACCGAGCTCGTCGCCGAGCCCAGCAGCCCCTCGAGCGGCTTGATGTTTTCTTTGTCCTGACTGGTTGCGCCGTTGAACATCGTGCCGTTGAACGAGACGATGAAGTAGTTGTCGACCGGCGGGACGTTATCGACTTCGCCCCCGCCAAAGGGCAGCATCGGCTTGGGCAAGTGCGTCAGGTCGTCCATGTCGTCGGCCTCCCAGTACGGGCGGATCTGCGACTCGACCACCTGCGCGATCTGCTCGTCGGTTTTGATGTTGTAGCCCGGCGGGTTGATCATGATCCCGAACACGAGGTTCTTGTTGCCGCGGGGCAGGTAGTCGGTCGCGGGCATCAGCTGCCACGCCCCCATCACCGAGACCAGCGTCAGCACGGCGACGATCGTCACCCGCCCCACCACGCCCGACGCGTGGCCCGAGGTCAGGCGGTAGATCAGCTGCCCGTAGCCGCGTGCGACCCAGCCGAAGAAGTGGGCCGGGCTATAGCGCTCCAGCGCGCTGGGCTCACGGGCCGAGCGTTCGCGGAGCATCCGGCTGCTCAGCGTCGGGATCACGGTGATCGATACGATCAGCGACAGCGTCACGGCCGCACACAGCGCGAGCGCGATGTCGCGGAACAACTGCCCCGCCTCTTCCTCGATAAACAGGATCGGCAGGAACACCGCGAGCGTCGTCAGCGTCGAGGCGAGGATCGCGCCCCAGACCTCCTTGCCTGCGTCATACGCCGCCTTCATCCGCGACTTGCCCATCGCGAGGTGGCGGTCGGTGTTTTCCAGCACCACGATCGCGTTGTCGACGACCATGCCCACCGCGAACGCGAGGCCCGCCAGCGAGATGACGTTCAGGTTCCGGCCCGAGACAAACATCACCACGAAGGTCCCGATGATGGAGATCGGGATCGCGGCCGCGACCACCGCCGTGGGCCTGGCGAAGTAGAGCACGACCAACCCGATGCCGGTCAGCGCCCCGACACTGACCCACCAACGGATGGTCCCCTCGGGGAACAGGAGCACCGCGAGCATCACCACGACCAGCAGCGGGGTCGCGAAAAGGACCAGCAGCGGGCGACGCCCGAGCTCCAGGAACAGCAGCAGCGCCAGCACCGCGAGCACGCCGCCGATGATGAGGTTGTTCTTCACCAGGTCGAGCGCGTCATAGATGTAACCCGTCTCGTCGTAGACCTTGCGTAGTTGAAGTGTCGGCGGGTTGGCGAGCCCCTGCTCCTGCTGGATCTGCAGCGCAACGCCGGGCAACACATCGCGGTTGACCTGCTCGATGCGTTCGTTGAGGCCGTTCATCACCTCGATCACGTTCGACCCGCTCTCGCGGTACGCGGGCATCGCGAGCGCCAGCTCGCCGCGCGAGCGCACGAACGATCGGCGTTTCTCGTAGGTCAGCCGGACGTCCGCGACGTCGCGGACACGGATCGGCCCGCCGTCCGGGTCGTACGCCACCACCGTGTCACGGATCGCGTCCAGCGTGTCGTACTGCCCCACCGTCCGCACGCGCACGTCGTAGCGCCCCTCGTCGACGTTGCCCGCCGAGTAATTGACGTTCTCGCCGCGCAGTGCGCCGCCCAGGTCCGCGATCGTGAGCTGCCGCTGCGCCACACGCTCGGGGTCAAACGCGATATGCACCTCACGCTCTCGGCCGCCGTAGATCCGCACCTCGCTCACGCCAGGCGTCCGCTCCAGAAACGGCTTGATGTCGTCGTTGGCCAAGTCCCCCAGCGACTGCACGTCAAAGCCCGGCTCCTCGCTCGTCATCAGCAGCCACGCGATCGGGCTGCCCGGCCCCGCCTCGCCTGTCGTGATCACCGGCTCGTCGACATCCTCGTCATACGAAGGCACCTCACGCAGCGCGTCGCTCACCAGCGCCCGCGCTAACTGCAGGTCCACGCCCACGCCGAACTCGAGCTCGATCTCCGCCGAGCCCTGCGTCGCCGTCGCCGTCATCTTCATCAGGCCCGCGAGGTTCTTTAGCACGTCCTCCTGCTGCTCGATGATCTCCTTCTCGACCTCTTCGGGGCTCTTGCCCGTCCAGTTCGTCGAGATCGTGATGATCGTCGGGTCGGTGTTGGGCGTCAGTTGGATCGGGATCGACACCACCGCCAACGCGCCAAACAGCAGCAGCAGGATCACGCCGACGAACACCTTCACCGGGTTGTCAATGGCAAAACGAATCGGGTCCATAGGTCGGCTCAAGCAAACAGAGAAATCGAACGGGCGCTGCGACACACCGGTCGGCGACACAGCAGCGCATGCATGTCAAACACTCACACCCCGGGATACGCCAACTAACTACCGGGGTTGCCCGACGCGGAGTCGTCCTCGGCTACGGCGGGGACACCGCCAGCCGGTGCGCCGCCGCCACTGTCTTGCGGGTTGGTCACAATCGCGGGGCGGGTGGGCCAAAGCATCTCCGCGCCCTCGACGACCACGGGCATCCCCGGCGCAAGCGTCATGCCCTCCATCTTCGACTGCGGCAGCACAGCGAAACGGTTGCCCAGCCCGAACAGCACCTCGACATCCACCGAAAACGCGACGGGCAGGCCGCCCTCGGGCGCACCGGGCATCGGCACAACGATCCACACCTGCGCCCCCTGCGGCGTAAACGCCACCGCGTCGCGCGGCACGATCAGACGCTCCGACTCGACCGACAGGGGCACCTGCGCCACCACACTCATCCCCACCTTCAGCAGGCCCTCGGCGTTCTCCAGACGCACCTTCACCGGGAACGAACGCGCCGCCGACGAACCGTCCGGGCTCACCGCGACTACCTCGCCCACAAACGATCGGCCAAGCGCTTCGACCCACACCTCGATCGGCATGCCAAGCGCGACCCCGCCGATCTGCAGCTCGGGCACGTCCACGACCGCATCGATCGCGCCGGACGAAACAATCTCGATCACCGGGCCGCCGGGGTCGAGCCACTGGCCCTCCTCCGCGTGCTTCACGGTGACAAACCCGTCGAAGGGCGCGATGATCTCGACGCGCTCGCGCGTCACTTCCGCGCGGTGCAGCGCCGCCTCGTAGGCCTTGACCTCCGCCGCGTCCGCATCCGCCGCGGCCTTGGCGTCGTCGATCGCCCGCCGGTCCGACGCGTTACGCGTCGCCAGCGTCTCCAGGTGCGCCAGCTCACGGGCGCTCTGGTCCGCACGCGCACGCGCCGCACTCAGGTCCGCTTCCGCCTGCTCGACCTGAAGCTCCGCCCAGACATCGTCCACCACCGCGATCACCGTCTCGCGGTCGACATGCGAACCCACATCGACACGCACATCCAGCACCCGCCCCTCGACCTCCGACGCAACCACCGCCCGGCGGACCTCACGCAACCGCCCCACCACCCGCGCGTGGTCCTGCACCGTCTCGCTCACCACCGACGCGACCTTCACCGCCGTCGGCGGCGTCCCGGGAGGCGCACCGCCCATCTCGGCCAACTCCGCGTCCACCCCCACCTGCACCGCCTTGTCAAAACGCTCGCCGTACTGCCGGCTCATCACCAGCCACACCGACACACCCACCGCCAGCGCGAGCACCGCCGCCCCCGCCAAAGCGCCCAGCCAGGACGCGTGGTGCTTCAACCGTGCCAACTTTGATTCACCCATCGTCTGCCTCGATCCTGCCCGCGTGAGCGGTAAAGTTCAAAAAATTTCGTACACCGTACGACTCTAGCGTGGTACACTGTACGAGCCGGGACACCACCGGTCAAGGCGGGTACTGAAAGACCCTGAAAAACCCCAGCCCCCCTCGCCGAGCCGGCCCCGCCTCGGTCGCCGCGAGGCCCCGCCCACACCCCATTCTTGGCGGGTATGCTGTCCTCGGCGACACCTCGCACCCTTCACACAAAACTCACCATGGCTCAGATCACCCACCATCCCGCCCACACACCCGCAGACGACCCCGCCCAGCCCGTTGACTGGAAGGACGCCGACCGCGACCAGCGCCGCGCGATGATCATCGACCTGGCCATGGAACTGCTCCGCGAGGAAGGCCCCGACGCCCTCACCATGCGGCGCGTCGCACGCGAGCTCGGCGTCGGCGCGATGACGCTCTATACCTACATCGACGGCCAGACCGGACTGCACCGCGCTATGGTCGCCAAGGGCTTCGAGATCATCCACACCACCTGCTCCGCCGCCTGCCACGCCCACCGCGAGCAGTCCCCCGCCACCCGCGACCTGCCCGACAGCGATATCGGCCGATGCCCCGAGCACTGGTTCGGCGGGGCCCGCGCCTACGTCCAGTTCGCGGTCGAACACCCCAACCTCTACCGGCTCATGTTCGACACCCCCGTCGAGGCCGACGACGACCGCTTCGACGACATCATCCACGGCGGGTTCCAGTGCCTCCACGGCGTCGTCCGCGAACGCCTCCAGGCCCACGGCCTCACGGGCGACCAGCTCGAAACCGAGACCCGCCAGCTCGCCGGCCGATACTGGATCGCGCTGCACGGCCTGGCCACCCTCGCCATCGCCGGCCGAATGCAGATCCTCCACGGCACCCTCGACGACATCCTGCTCCACCTGCTCGAAGCCGTCGCGCCAACGAAGGGGTGAGCCACACCCCGTAGGGTGGGTAAGACCCCGTAGGGTGGGTGAATCCCCGTAGGGTGGGTGAATCCCCGTAGGGTGGGTGGAGCGAGTCCGCGAGCGATACCCACCGCGCGCTGCCAAACCGACTTGCTTCATCATGGTGGGTATCGTCGCGGACTCCTCCACCCACCCTGCAAACGATTGGACAAGTCATGCCCAACTACCGGCGTCTTTACCGATCGGGCGGGATGTACTTTCTGACACTGAACCTGCTCGACCGGCGACAAACGCTGCTGACCGACCACATCGGCGAACTACGAAACGCTATCCAACACGTCCGCAAAAGGCACACCTTCGACCTCCCCGCCATCGTCATCCTGCCCGACCACCTGCACTGCATCCTGTCACTCCCGCCGGGCAATCAAAATTTCTCAACGATCATCCAGCAACTCAAAGCCGCGTTTAGCCGGTCGATTCCAAAGGGCGAGCACGTGTCTTCAAGCCGTGACTCGAAAGGCGAGCGCGGCATCTGGCAGCGCCGCTTCTGGGAGCACCTGATCCGAGACGAGGACGATCTGGAGCAGCATGTGAACTACATCCACTACAACCCGGTCAAGCACGGCCACGTGA
>JBITAC010000005.1:0-9979 GCA_044439905.1 Phycisphaerales bacterium JB063
CGAATACGGCACGGACTACCGCGCGTTCCTCAGCCACATCGAGACCAGCGGCGTCACCGGCAAAGACCAGTGGTCCTACCAGATGCACACCCGCGTGCTTGAGAAGATCGGGATTGAGAACCTCCTGCTCGCCAACGACGAAATCGCGATCGAAAACCAGCCGGGCCTGGCGGTCAGCCCGCTCCGCGGCGAAGGCGCGGTGCAGCAGCGCGTGCAGGCGTTCATCGATCGGTATGTTGAAGGCCACCCGGATGCGCGGATCGCGGTGGTGCCCGAGGGGCCCTACACGATGCTGCGGGCTGGGGTGTTGGCGTAGGCTTTTCGTTCGACTGATACATTGCCACATTCAGTATTGAGAGCACGCTGCTTTTTCTTTGGAATCGCATTATTCGTGATCCCGATCGGTTTGTATGCGCGATCGTTTCATGCGGAAGCGGATACATCGTCGGCGGTTGGTTTCGTCGCGACCTACCTGCCTGACACGTTGTGGGCGGTGCTGTTTTTCTTTGTTTTTGCAGGGGTTTTAGTGCGTTGGCGGACGTGGTCGCTAACGGGGTTGGCGATTGGGGTGACGCTGGGGATTGAGCTGTCGCAGCTCTATCACGGCGAACCGTTGGCGACGCTGCGGGGGTTTGGGCCGACGCGGTTTCTGTTGGGCACGAACTTTCTGTGGTCGGATGTCGTGTGCTTGGCCGCCGGGACATTGATTGCGGCGGGGGTGCATGCGGTGTCGAGTCGGAAGTAGGGTGGGTGGAAGGAGTCCGCGACTGATACCCACCGCGGGGAGTCAGGGGCGTTGGCCGCGTTTGTTGGGTATCGGTCGCGGACTCGCTCCACGCACCCTGCTTTGGATTGTTTATACATAAAAGCACACCCCGTTCCGAGAAACGGGGCATGCCGAGGGCGCGTGAGTGGACCACGAAGGTCAGTAGCGGGGTAGCAGTTCGAGCGGGAGGCAGCGGGGGTCGTACCTGAACTTGCCGTATCGTTTGAAGTAGCCCATGAAGGTGCCCGCCGCGATCGCGAGGGCGGCGGGGATGGCGAGGGCAACCGCGCCGCGCCCCTGCCCGGTCGAGATCGCGGGCCAGGCGATGGGGAATGCGGCGAACAGCGAGAGCCAGACCAGCGCGAACATCAGGAAGGCGTAGTCACCGATGCTGCTGCGCCGATAGCGGACCCGCGGGCCAACCGGCTGGAGCTGGCGGTGCAGTTCGGCGACGAGGTCGAGGTACGCCCCGCCCTGGCTGAGATTGGGCAGTAGTTCGCTTTGCAAGACAAGTTTGCCGCTTGTGTGGCGTAGCGTGCATCGGTACGGCGCTGCGGTAGCCCGTTTACCCTGCGTTGGCCTCGCGAGTTGAACCACCCGGATATCCGCCAGCATGACTCGTTCGAGTTCTTCGCCGTCACGCAGCCGAGCGAGGTGGTCTTCACGGAGCTCGAGGGTCTGCCTGCGTGCAAAGAGGTGGGGTTTGTATTGGATCTGCATGGTGTTCGGCTCCGGAGCGGGTATGCGGGATCGCGGCACACCACCCTATGCGTCAGGTGGGTCCGTTCGGGGCCAGATCAACGCCGGGTCTTTAGCAGACGCCTGCGGCGGGGAGTCTGCACGCATCGATGTGTTTGTATGAAAAAGCACACCCCGCTCTTACGAGCGGGGCATGCTGGGGGCGCAAAACAAGGTGCTGGATTCATCACAGGCAGGATGCCTGTGCCACTAGCCACTAGCCACCGATCTTATCCCAGCAGGGACAGGACGGACTGGGCGGTGGAGTTGGCGATCGCGAGGGTCGATGTGCCGGCCTGCTGCAGGATCTGGGCCCGGGTCAGGGCGGCGGTTTCCTCGGCGAAGTCGGTGTCTCGGATCGAGCTTTCAGAGGCGGTCAGGTTCTCGAGCGCGACCTGCTGCGATCGGAGGGTGGTGTCGAGCGTGTTGCGTTCGAACGCGCCCAGCCGACCCCGCAGGACGGAGACCTGGTCGATGGCGGCGTCGATGATGTCGGAGGCGGCCCGCGCGTTGCCGGCCACGAGCGAGTTGCCCTGACCGGCGACGATGGAGTTGAGGAACCCGACGCGTGAGTTGCCCAGGCGTGAGGCCGCGACCGACTGGATACCAAACCCGACTTGTTGCTGGGTGTTGATATCCCCGCCGATCTGGTAGGTCGCCCCGCCGCCGGTGATGGTGTAGGTGTAGGGTGTGTTGAGGACCTGCGCCGCGCCGGAGGTGAGGGTGAGCTCGACGTTGAGGGTGGGCGAGTTGAGGGCGATATCGAGGCCGTCGCCCAGCGCGAGGTTGCCGTTGATGAGCGCGACGGTGTCTTCGCCGGTATCACGGATGACGGCGGTACCGCCCTGCGCAGTGAAGGTATTGAAGAAGTCACCGCCGGTGAGTTTGTTGACGCTGACGAATGCGTCGCCGCCGAACTCGATGGACTCAAGGATAAGACCGGAGGTCGGGTCGGTGGCGGAGGCGAGGACGGCACGGATGCCGGTGGCGTCGGAGACGGCGTTGATGGCGACGGCGACGGCGGAGAGCGAGGTGCCCGACGCGAAGGAGAAGGCCTGGACCCCGGTGGGCCCCTGAACCTCGAAGCCGACGGCGGAGGTAAAGGTGCCCGTGCCGTTGCCCGAGAGGAAGAGCTGGCCATGCTCCGCGGAGTTGAGGACCTCAACCGTGACGGGGATGGAGGTGTTGAGCCCGAAGTTCGCGCCATTGATCTGGACATCGGAGATCTGGCTGGCGACCACCCCGGAGGTGAGGTAGTCGAGCGACCCGTTGAGGAGCTTGAGGCCTGCAAAACTCGCGGTGTTGGAGATGCGGGTGATGGACTCGATGGCGGAGTCGATCTGGAGCTGGTTGGCCTCGATCTCTTCGCGTGAGAAGGCGCCGGTGTTGGCCGACTCGACCACGAGGGACTTGATCGAGACCAGCAGGCTGTTGATCTCCTGGAGCGAGCCCTCGGTGGTGGCGATGACATTGCTGGCGCGTTCGATGTTGTCGATCGACTGGCCGATGCCCGAGATCTCGGTCCGCAGCCGTTCGGAGACGATCAGCCCGGCGGGGTCGTCTGCACCACGGTTGATGCGCAGGCCGGTGGACAAGCGCTGGAGGCGGACACCGAGGTCGGTGTTGGTCCGCGCCAGGTTGTTCCGGGCGATCAGAGAGGAGACGTTGGTGTTAATCCGGCTCATGGTTGACAAACCTCCTTGTTTGTCTTCGCTGCGGGTGTCTTGCCCCGCGGGGTGTTATTCGTCGGGTGGGTTTCTCGCTCCTTCGATCTTCCCATCCGCTTCTGTTTGTTCCGGTGACTATTCGATCTTGGCTCGGGGGACGGAGCGTCCGTTGCGTTTGCGTAGACTCAGGTCGATGGCGTTGAGGTCATCGACCTCGACCTTGCTGGCGTCGGCGTTCTCGCGTCGGATGGCCTCGTAGACCTCCTTGCGGTGGACCTGGATCGAACGCGGTGCGTTGATGCCAAGCCGGACTTTATCGCCCCTGATGTCGACGACGGTGATCTCGATCTCGTCGCCGATCATGATCGTTTCGTCGCGCTGTCGGGAAAGCACGAGCATGTGTAGGTGGCTCCTTCCATGGGCCGGTTTCGCCGCGACATCCTTGTCGGGGCGTTTGTCGTTCAGTTCACCCGCGCGGTACAGACACGGGCGGTCGGCGCGCCTGGGTACAGGCGCTCAAGGGCTTAGGCGCTCTGGGCCTGCAACGGCGAGGGCAGCTCGACCAGCGGCACGCGGGTCGTGAATCGGCGGTCGCTCAAGACAAGCTGCTCCCCCACCCGGTCGGTCACGTGGATGACCAGCGGGCCCTGCAGGTTGCCCGTCAGGGTCTCACCCCGCTTGTTGACGATCACCAGGACCTGCGCGTCGTCGATCGTGTTGATCCCGATCTCGCCCATCTGCTCTGGACGGATCGGCACCTTGTAGGTCGGCACGAACAGCGAAGGGTCCGTCACGATGAACGCGAGGTCCGGCAGGTCGACCGACTGGAGCCACCAGAAGTAGCTCTCTTCGCCGGCCTCGATGAGGACATAGCGCTGGTACTTGGGGAAACCCAAGAGGCCTTTGGGGAAGGTAATGACCCGATCGTCGCCGATCTCGAGTTCACCGAAACGTGTTGAGCAGACTTTCATCGTCTACGTCCTTGTGCAACCAACCATCCTGGGTTCCATGCCCGCTGGGACATCCTGTCGCGGGCCGGCGGCTCCAACCGCCTGTTTCGTTTTCCTGGGCGACTCGGGCCGGTTGCAAGGGCCCGTTCCGCCGCGCAATTGCTGCGCTTCTAGCGCAAAAAGTCGAGTAAGCTCAGCTGCAGGTTGGACGACCCGACCTGCATCGACGCCTGCAACTGCAACTGCAGCTGCGAAAATTTCGTCAATACCTCGGTCAAATCGGCGTCTTGAAGTTCGCTGAGCATGCGTTCTTCCTGAAAACCTTGGTCTTCCACCAGCCGGAGCTGATCTTCGATCCGTCGGGCCTGGACACCGACCTCCGCACGGGCGGAAATCACGTGGTCGATGTCCTCTTCGATAGAAGACCCAGCAATCGTGATGCCAAGCTCGTTGTTATTTGCCAAAGCAGCGCGCAATTCCATCAAATGCGTCAACATGTTGTCCACACGCACCTGCGCCGTGTCTTCCCCCTCGATCGTCGACCCGCTCCCCGCGTTGCCTGCCAGGCCCAGGTGCTCCGCCGCGAGACTCAGCCCCGCGTTGGCCACGACAAAATCATTCGCGCCCGCCGTGTTGTCCGTCACCACCAGCCCGTTGCCCGTCGTCGCCATCGTGATCTCAAAATCAACCCCGACCGTCAGCCCGTTCGCCGCGGCCTCCGCTTCGACCAGCGCCACCACATCGTCCACCGTCACCGCGGACGCGAGGTCCACCGTGAACGTCGTTCCATCGTGCAGACTGAATGACACATCCGGCTCGCCCGCGTCGCTCGTCTCCACCCCGATGCCCTGTCGGAAGTCCGACAACGCGGTCACGCCGTCCAACGTGCGCAGCCCGAAGTCGCTCGCGGTCGTCCCGCCGTTCTCCCCGACCGACAAGCTGACCCCGCTGACCTCGCTGGTAATGTCTAGCCCGGTGCCCTCGGCATTGATCGTCAGCCGAACCCCCAGGCCCAGCGCCTGAACCGCGTTCTGCAGGTCCTGGATCGTGCCCGCGTCGGAGAAGTCAGCCACGCCGGACCGTTCGCCCTGCGTGATCAACAGGCCGCTGCCCAGGTCGACGGGGATGCCGAGGTCGCCCAGCGGTGTGTTCTCGGTCAGCCGGACGTTGAGGTTCGAGCCGAGGACCGTCGTCGAAGTTGCCGACAGGTTGAGCCCGAGGTCCGCCGCGGTCACGCCGCCCTGCGGGTCGGTGATGGTGATCGTGTTGCCCGGCGTCGCGTCGAGCGTAAAGCCGGCCTGCACCAGCTCGACTGAGCCGGCGCCGGGATCAAGCTGCTGGATCGCGAAGTTGATCAGGATGCCGACATCCTCAAGCGAATTGGCACCGCTCAGATCGACCGTCGTTGACGCGGAGTTCACCGTGAGGTTAATCGACCCGGCCGAGTATCCCTGCCCGCGTGCGCCATTGATATCGGAGAGCAGGATGCCGGGCGAGGCCTGCGGGTCGAGATCGACCTGCGACCGCACACGGGTGGACAGTGCGCCAAACGCCTCGAAGCCGTTGCTGGTGAACTGTTCATCACGGATCGCGCCGACATCGTTGAACAGGTTGACATCGGTGCCGAGGTAACGGATCCCGCCGAGGAACTCTTCAAAGACCAGGCCGTCATGACTCGCGCCGTTGCTGCCGCCAAACAACGAGAGATTGTTGTACTGCCGATTCGCAATCTCCAGGATGCCGCGGAGCTGCGCATCGATCACCTCGGCCTGCGCAGCGCGGGTGTCTTCGTCCGACCCGACCCCGATCTGGCTCGACGCGATCTGCTGCGCCTCGATCAGGATGTCCGTGACATCGTTGAGCGACGCGTCGGCCAGGTTGAGCACCCCCGACGCATGATTGAGGTTGATCTGCTGCTGCTGACGCTCCATCGCGGCCTGGTTCAGATACAAAATCGCCGACACACTCCCGGGCGCGTCCGACCCGCGGCTTACCGCTTGGCCCGTCGAAATCTGGTCCTGCATCTGCAGCAACTCACGCTGCGTATCCTGCAAACGCTGCCGCAGCAACGCCGACGACATCAGCGAAGAAGTACGGGCCAACAGTGGGGAGATCGTGGACATGGCAGATTACCGGGAGTAGGGCCGGGGGTTGTTTGTCAGATCACGTTCAACAATGTCTGCATCAGCTCATCGACCACACCGATGAACCGTGCGTTTGCCTGATACATGCGTTGGTATTTCAGAAGACTGATGGTTTCCTCGTCCGTGTTGACGCCGGAAAACGCCTGCTGCTGGACCCGGAGGTTTTCCATCACGACCGTGTCGGCCTGGAGCTGCTCGCGGGCCTGGTTGGTCTGGATCGCGACGCCCTCGACATGGCGGTTCCAGTAGCCCTGCATTGAAAGCCCGTTGAGCGAATCCATCCCCTCGCTACGCATACGGGCGATCTCGAGCGCGCCGGTGTTATCGCCGACCAAGTCGTTCCGCCCGCCGGCCACGAAACGTGGGTCGCCGACCAGCTCCGTATGCACCGCGACATCGAAGGCATCACTGCCGGTAAAGAATGTATTGATCCCCAGCGCCGCGAGCACACCGGACGTGTCATTGCTGAACGAGAACTGGAAGTCGCTCGAATCGCCCTCGATATGCAGCCGACCGTCCGGCCCAATCGTTGCGTGAATGTTGTCGATGTCGTCGATATCGTCGGTCAAGGAATCCAGCGTGGTGTCGTCACCGGGCGGGAGCACCGCACGCGTCGAGACGCCGGCCGAGTTGATGCCGTCCAGGTCGATGTAGATCGTCGTCGTCACGCGTTGGCCAGTCGACAACTGCGTGACGTGCAGCTCGAACGAGCCGTGCTCCGGCGTGAAGTTCAGCCCCGCCTCGGGCCGGTCGAGGATCGCGCTCGTATCCGCGACCGCTTCGGTGGCCCAGAGATGGCTGTGGTTGACCAGGCCCGAGCTCTGCGAGTGCAGGCGATTAATCTCAAAAACCAGCGAGTTTGTAAACGTATCGAGTACGTCGATCGCGTCCTCGAGCGCCGTGCCGCGAAACTCGATCAGCGCCCCAAGCTCGCCCGACTGCACATTAAGCGGGCTGTTGTCCGCCGCGATCCGCACTGTCGTCTGCAACTGGCCGTCGACGGCCTGACTCTCGACCACGATGCCCCGGCTCTGGCCGTTGATCACCACCGGCAGCGAGCCGACGTAGATATCGAGCCCGCCGCCCGCCTGCGGGACGGTCGAGATGTCCATGTACTCCGACAACTCGGTCAGCAGCAGGTCACGCTGGTCACGCAGGCCCGTCGACTCGCCGCCCGTGCCACCCTCCTGCAGAACGATCGAGTTGTTGAGGTCAGCGATGCGATCCAAGATACCGTTCACCGTATCCGCCGTATTCCCGATGCGATCGTCGATACGCTGCTGCATACTGCCAAACTGGCCGCGCATATCCTGGATGTAATCCGTCAGTGTCGCGGCCTCTTCAACGATCAGCGTACGCAGTGAAAGGTCCTGCGGATTGTTCGCGAGGTCGGACCACGCATTGAAAAACGCGCCAAGCCGAGTCGATAAATCGACACTCGAAAGCTCGTTCTCAATCGCCTCGATCTCGCTGAACAGGTTCTGCATCGATAGCGACCCGGCCTGGTCAGACACCGCCCCGCGAAGACGCGCCTCGAGCGCTTCATCCACCATCCGGCTGACACTCTGGAGCTGGACGCCCTGCCCGATGAAGATGCCGTTCTGGATTTCCGTCGCACGCACCGCCGCCAGCCCCGCGTCCGTGCGGTGGTAGCCCTCGGTCGCGAGGTTCGACAGGTTGTTGCCCGTCGCCTGGATCGCCGCCTGCGAAGAAAGCAGGCCCGAGGCGCCGATCTGTAAGGAAGTGTTCAGTCCCATGGCATGTCTACGCGGTCAAGCTGATCGTCCCGATCGCCGGCAATGATTGACGTTGTCGCCCCGGACGGTCGTAGCCCGCGCCCCGGGCGCTCACGTGGCTCAGCGACTGCACCAGGCCCTGCATATGACTCAAAAGCGACTCGCTCGCGCGACGCGAGACCGACGACTCCTCCTTCACCGCCTCCATCCGCTCACGCAGCTTCTGACGCAGGACCAGCAAACGCCCCCGCGCCGGCTCGGGCAACTGCTCCGCCAGCACACGCATCCGCATCGGCTGCGCGGCCTGGGGCGATAGCGTCTGAGTCAAGGAAGCGACCAGTTCCAGCCGACGCTTCTCTAACGCGCTGATCGCCTGCACCACCGCGTTCTCCTGCCGCGACAGGTCCGCGACCTGGTCGGCCTGGGCCTGACGCATCGCCTCACGTTGCCGACGCATCAGCGACAGCAACTGCTCGTGACGGTCCGCCGACTGGGTCAGCGTCGATTCCAACTGTGCGAGTTCGGCGACCAATCGTTTATCCATGGAGGTCAATCCCTTCGCCTGCGGCCGGCTCGTGTTGTGTGCGCGAACGCGCGGCGTCCATCAACTCAACCTCACCGCTCGATCCGCTTGGCCGACCCGAAAAATACGTCGCAACGGTATCGACCAGGTCAAACCCCGCGCCCGTCGAAATCCGGTCGGACAAGATCTGGTCAAGCTGCTGCTGGAAGATCGCCTCGCCCCGCCCACCGTCGAACATGTCCGACCCCATCGGGTCGCTGCGCAGCTGGCTGAAGAGCGGCATGATGAACGTCGTCGCGACAAGCTGCTCGGCCGCGCCGCGCACCTCCTGCGACTTCTTCTCCGCCGCGGCCTTGAGCTCATCCGACACCGCCGTGAGCACTTCGCTAAACGGCCGGGGCTGATCCGCCTGACCAGCCCCCTGCGCGTTCGGTGTGGCCCAAGACCCCGGCGCGTTGAGTACCCGCGGGGCGTTGCCGGCAGTCGTGTTGTTCAAACTCACTTGCATCGCAGTGTGTTTCGTAAGTCCACAAACCGGGCTTAGCTACGCTCCTCAAGGTCGGCCAGCAGGTTCCCCCCCGCGTGGAGCTGTCGCACGATGCTGATCCGGTCCTCTGGCGGCAGGTTGAGCATCTGAAACGCGTCCATCAATTCCTGCAGCGTTGCCTTCCGCGGTTCGCCGTCGGCATCCATCCCCAGCGCGATCGTGTAGCTGTCGATGCTGATGCTCGTCGGCCGAATCTCAACATTCGCGCTGAACGAAATCGTCCCCGCGTCCGCGTCGATCAGCACACGCGCCCTCGCCGTCGCATCAATCAGCTCCGGCTCGATGTCTGTCACCAGGATCTGCGTAATGAACGGCCCGGGGTCGTCGATCTGGTAATCGGGAAGCTGAACAATGACGTTGCGCTGATCGACCGCGACCGCGATGGGTGGGCCGTCGGGCGCGAACAGGCCGTTGATCACCTGCGCCAGCTGAACGGCGAGCGGCCACGACGCGTTGTTCTCGTTGAGCACAAGGTGCAGGCAGTTATTGTGATCCAGTGACACGGCCGGGAGGTCGCGCAACATCTGCGCCCCGCCGCGCAACACGGCGTGCTTCATGTTCTCTTCGTCGGTGACATCAACCCGCCCGCGTGCGATCGCGAATGCATCCGCAGGCGAGCCATCCTCCTTGGGTGGCCCAAACAGCACCGCCTCCACCAAGACCCCACCTTCTAGGCTTTCCGCATTCCCCACAGACGCAACGATGACGTGGTCCAACTCACCCCCGACACGTGCGCCCTGGGCCGGGATTCGCGCCTGGATATAAACAAGCGCGGCACTCTGCCCATCCAGCAGCTCGTCCAGCGTGATGTTCTCATCCAGCCGGGTACCGATCGCTTCGACCAGCGGTCGGTACGCGGAACGCACCTCGGCGTCGCCCGTCCCATCAAGCCCGACAACCAGCCCATA
>JBITAC010000006.1:0-16760 GCA_044439905.1 Phycisphaerales bacterium JB063
ATCTGGAGAACGCTATAGAAAACTACGCAATGTTGAGATACACACAGTTGAACTAGGAGAATCGGCGTGCCATATCCCTATCTCTGGTGTCTTGGAACGCTTTAACACCGAAGGAGAACGGACAAGCCTGCGTACGATCGAAGTAGACATTGACACTATGGTTGTCAACCATGAAACGGTAGCCGGACAGTTCACCCTTGAACCACAACCCACCGAACGCCTGTTCAATTCGGACAAAGGCATGTTTATTCCAGGCTGATCCCCCCCGTTTGCCAAGCCTGGCAGCCGGAAAGAGCGCGCCCGCCAGTACCCTCGCGCGACGAGTATCTGGCAAATTGAAACGTCGGGTGCGGGCGTCGCCACGGGGCGTCCCCATCCGGGGGCTCGCGGACTCGACCCCGGGCACCTTGACGATGGATGTTCCTGCCGGTCCGCCCTTCCGGTTTCTTTACCCTTCGTGCTTTGGTGGTTCACGCCTGCGCTGACGCTTGGCGGGGGTTACGGGGTGGTGTTGTCGTCTTCGGGGAGGTAGCCCTGGGCGGCGCCGAGGTGGGCGTGGTAGCGGGTGTCGGGGTCTTCGATGGCGGCGATGAATTGCTGGAGGGGCTGGTGGTGGCCGTGGCGGGCGAGGGCGGCGGCGGCCTGGGTGGCGAGGTCGCTGGACTCGAAGGCGGAGCCGAGCTGGGCACGGATGTGGGAGATGGCGGGCTCGGCCTGTCCGCGTTCGAGGGCGGCGAGGGCGGCGGCGGTCTCGAACTTACCGAACATGAAGGCGTCGTGTTCGTCGTTGAGGGCGCGGGCCTGGTCGACTTCGCCGGCGTCGAGGTGGTTTTGGATGAGGGTTTTGTAGACGGCGTCGTGGCCGTAGCCCTCGGGCGCGACGGCGAGCCAAGCGATGGCGCGGCCGTCGTTGCCCAGCAAGGCCCAGGCCTTGGCGATCTTCTCGACGGCGCTGTTGCGGTCGTAGGTGTCGTCGGGGTCGATGTCGCGGAAGGCCTCCTCGGCCTGCGCCATCATGGCGAGGGCCTGCTCGACGATGCCGATCTCCTGGTAGGCCTGGGCGAGGTCGAGGAGCATGCCGATGCGGGTGGTGATGACCTCGTTGGTGTGTGCCTGCTCGTAGGCGAGGTCGAGCACGCCGGCGGCGCCGGCCTGGTCGCCGCGCTTGTACATGCCCACGGCGGCGAAGCGGTAGGCGTCGATCTTGAGGAATATCTCGGTCAGGTCCATAGCGACGTCGATGAACTCGAGGGCGAGGTCGGCCTGGTCGTTGATGGCGAGGGTGTAGCACATCTTGCAGTAGACATCGCGGCGTTGCATGATCTCGGGGAAGAACTCGCGGGCGAGCTCGATGCCGCGCTGCAGGCCGAACCGGGCGGTGGTCTGGTGTACGGCACGGAGGTGGATGTTGCGGACCATCATGGTCGGGGTCTGGGCCTGGCGGAGGATGCGCACGGCGTCGTCGGTCTCGCCGCGGTCGAGGTAGCTCTGGGCGAGGTGGTAGAGGGCCGGGTCGCGTTGGTCCTCGGGTAATTCGAGGATGAGGCCCTGGATGAGGTGCGTGAGTTCGCGGGCGTTTTGGGTGCGGCCGGCACGGGCTTCGAGGCCGGCGATCTGGGCGTAGCGTTGGACGGCGTATCGGTGTTCGGGCCCGACGAGTGCACGTGCGGCGTCGAGGTGGGGCTGGGCCCGGGCGGGGTCGCCGGCCTGCGCGTTGGCGGGGTGTGCCAGCGTCGCGGCGAGGATCCATACACTCAGCCAGACGGTGCGAACCAGCATCCGACGTTTCATCGCGATCTCCTGCTGCTGCTGCGTGGGTCTGCGCGTCGCCGACGGTCGGCGGCCGGGCCCGATTACTTTATCAGCCCGATGGCCCGCGGCGTGTGATTTTCGTTGACAGGCGGCGCGGTGACGTGTCATGCTATCGGTCCGGCCGACCGGCGCCGCGGGCGTCTTGGCCGGGAACCCCCTCTCCCCCGCTCGCGAAGGACAGCCATGCCGATCGCCACCTCGACGCACATCCACGCCCCGATCCAGACGGTTTGGGCACATATCGAAGACCCCGAGCTGCAGAAGCAGTGGATGCACGGGCTGATCTCGAACGAGCTGGTCGGCGGGGAGCGTGGGACGGTCGGGGCCGAGTTCAAGATGCTTATCAAGGAAGGCGGCAAGACGCAGTCGTACGACGGCGTGCTGACCGCGTGCGATGCGCCACACCACCTGACGGTGAAGTTCTGGGGCGGGTGCTTCAAGTCGGACATGAAGGCCGAGGCGGATTACAAGCTGCGTGAAGCGGACGGCGGGACACGGCTGGACTACTCGTGCGACTTTGTCGGGGAGATGGGTCTGTTCATGAAGCTGCTGATGCCGGTGTTCGTGCTCATGGGCAAGATGCACATGAAGAAGATGATGAAGTCGCTCAAGCAGCACGCCGAGGCCGGTGACGCGGCGACGACGGCGGCGTGATCCATCCAGCCGAAGGGTACCGCACTGCGGCGGCGCGGAGGACGCGGTCGAATGGGCTCCGTTACAATCTCCGCTATGAGCAGCCCTAAAACCAACGACCCGGAAAAGATCATCTACTCGATGATCAACGTCACGAAGGAATACAACAACAAGCCCGTGCTGAAGGACATTAACCTGTCCTACTTCTATGGCGCGAAGATCGGCGTGCTGGGCCTGAACGGCGCGGGCAAGTCGACGCTGCTGCGGATCCTCGCGGGGACCGACACGGAGTACGAAGGCAAAACCGTTTTACAGCCGGGGTACTCGGTCGGGCTGTTGGAGCAGGAGCCCAAGCTCGACCCGGAGCAGACGGTGATCGAGTCGGTGCGTGAGGCGGCGGGCGAGGTGTACGCTTTGCTCGCGGAGTACGACGCGATTAATGAGCGGTTTGCCGAGCCGATGGACGACGACGCGATGACCAAGCTGATCGAGAAGCAAGGCGTCGTGCAGGAGAAGCTCGAGCATATGGGGGCGTGGGAGATCGACAGCAAGCTGGAGATGGCGATGGATGCGCTGCGTTGTCCGCCGGAGGATGCGCTGATCGGGCCGTTGTCGGGCGGGGAGAAGCGTCGGGTCGCGCTTTGCCGGCTGTTGCTGCAGCAGCCCGACGTGCTGCTGCTGGATGAGCCCACCAACCACCTGGACGCGGAATCGGTGGGCTGGCTTGAACGTCACCTGCAGCAGTACCCCGGCACGATCATCGCGATCACGCACGACCGGTATTTCCTGGACAACGTGGCCGGCTGGATCCTCGAACTCGACCGCGGCGAGGGTATCCCGTGGAAGGGCAACTACTCGTCGTGGCTGGCGCAGAAAGACAAACGGCTGGAACTCGAGGGCGCGCGCAACGACGCGCGGCGTAAAGAACTGCAGCGCGAGCTCGAGTGGATCGGCAAGACCCCGCAGGGACGCCAGGCCAAGAACAAGGCCCGCATCGCCCGCTACGAACAACTCTACGAAGAGCAGGAAAAAGCCAAGGAAACCGAGGTCCAGATCTTTATCCCCCCCGGCCCGCGGCTGGGCAACCTCGTCATCCGCGCCAAGGACGTCTCCAAGGCCTACGGCGACAAACTGCTGCTCGACAACGTCAGCTTCGAACTGCCCGCGGGCGGGATCGTCGGTGTCATCGGCCCCAACGGCGCGGGCAAGACCACCCTCTTCCGCATGATCACCGGCGAAGAACAGCCCGACTCGGGCGAGGTTACCGTCGGCGACACCGTCGCGCTGTCGTACGTCGAGCAGTCGCGTGAGACGCTCGAAGACAGCGCAAGTGTGTGGGAGGCCATCTCCGGGGGCAAGGAGACGCTCAAGCTCGGGAAGATGGAGGTCAACAGCCGGGCGTATGTCGCGAAGTACTCGTTCACCGGCACGGACCAGAGCCAGCCGGTGGGCACGCTCTCGGGCGGGCAGCGTAACCGTGTGCATCTGGCGCGGATGCTGACCCAGCCGTTGAACGTACTGCTGCTGGACGAGCCGACCAACGACCTGGATGTGAAGACGATCCGCGCGCTGGAGGAAGCGCTCGAGAACTTCCCGGGCTGCGCGGTGATCATCAGCCACGACCGCTGGTTCCTGGACCGCGTCGCGACGCACATCCTCGCGTTCGAGGGCGACAGCCAGGTGCGTTTCTTCGAGGGCAACTACCAGATGTACGAGCAAGACCGCAAGAAGCGTCTGGGCATCGACGCGGACCAGCCGCACCGGCTGAAGTACCGCAAGCTGACAAGGGGGTAGGTCAACACAAGATCATTGCCTCACGCAAAGGCGCGAAGGCGCAAAGCAAGGCAAAGAAAAACAGGCGGAGTCGTCACAGATTTCACAGATGGACACAGAGCGAAAGTCGGCAAGGCGTGACCCTGTGCCAGTGTGTATCCCCGGTAGACGCGCGGCGACCACTCCGACTTTTCTTCGGTCTTTGCGCCTCTGCGTGAGGTCTTTTCCTAAAGGAATGAAACGATGAGCAACAACCCCATCCTCGGCACCGGCGGGATCCACCACGTCGCGGTGCGTACGCATGACATGGCCCAATCGTTGGCGTTCTATACCGAAGCGCTGGGGATGTCGGTCGCGGCGGACTTCGACTTTGAAGGTGTCCGGTTTGTACACCTCGACACCGGCGACGGGTCGCTGCTCGAGCTGGTCGAGGACGACCAAGCGATCACCCCGGCCGACGACCGCAACGTGCACTGGCACCTGTGCTTTGGGACCGACCGGATCGAGTCGGCGATGGTCGCGGTCGCCGCGGCGGGGATGCAGGTGACGATGCCCGTCACCCCCCTGGAGCTCAACGACACCTCGGGCGACGCCCCCCGAACGCTGCGCATCAAGGTCGCGTTCTTCATCGGCCCCAGCGGTGAGGTGGTCGAGCTGCTGCAGGAGTAGGACCCCATCGCCGGCCGTTCGCTGCGCCGCGATGTAGATACAATCGTGCGCCGCCTGAAGCGCCACCAAGGACCCCGCCATGACCCAGTACCAGACGACCGCCCAGCCGCCCAACATGCAGCCGTTGCAGAAGCCGCCCAAGGGCTGGTTCGCGCGGAACTGGTGGTGGTTCCTCGGGCTGCTGATCCTCACGCCGATCTTCTGCTGCTGCGGCGGGGGCGGGCTGTTGACCTACATCGGCTCGCAGAAGGTCAACGAGATGATCGAGAACAACCCGGCGTACCGGCAGGCGATGGAGAAGCTCGAAAGCAACCCCGAGGTCGCGCAGGAACTGGGTACACCGATCAACGTGCCCGGCGTGTTCGAGCTGATGCGCAGCGGCGGCGGATCGAAGACCGTGAGCGTGACCAGCAACGGCAGCAGCCGAACGTTTGATGCGAACATCCCCGTCACCGGGCCCAACGGCAGCGGGACACTCGTGATCGTCGCGGAAGACGCGAGCAACAACGGCACGTGGACCTTCAAGGACCTCTACCTCGAACTGCCCTCGGGCGACCGCATCGACCTCAAAGAAAGCGCGTTGCCCGACGGGTTCCCCGAGGGCCTGCCTGATGGCATGACCGAGGAGATGCAGCAGCTGCTCGATACCCTGCCCCAGAACCCGTCGCAGTAGCCCGCCCGACCGGGCCGCCGACCACGCCGACGCGTGCCCTGCCGACACGGCGCGAGCGTTCGGCATCCCGCGACACTACCCCCCTGCCGAACCAAGATGCCTACTCTGCTTTCGGTCAACGTGAATAAAGTCGCGACGCTGCGCAACCAGCGCGAGGGGGATGTGCCTTCGGTGCTGGCGATGGCGAAGCTCGCGATGCAGGCCGGGGCACACGGGATCACGGTGCATCCACGGCCTGACGAGCGGCACATCCGAGCCGGCGACTGCGACGCGATCGCGCGGGCGTTCGCCGACGGCACCCTGCCTGCGGGCGAGTTCAATATCGAAGGCAACCCGCTGGACTTTGGTGGCGGGCACCTCATGCCAATCCTCCGGCGGATCAAGCCGACGCAGGCGACGCTCGTGCCCGACGACCCGGCCCAGTCGACCAGCGACCACGGCTGGGATGTGGTCACGCACCTGGAAACCCTCAAGCCGATCGTCGCGGAGCTCAAGGCCCTGGGCTGCCGGGTGAGTCTGTTCCTGGACCCGGACCCGGCCATGGCGACACGGGCGGCCGACACGGGCGCGGACCGGATCGAGTTGTACACCGAGGGCTTTGCCAAGGCCCACGCCGCAGGCGGGCAAACGCTCCAACGGTCGCTCGACGCCTTCGCGGCGACGGCTCAGGCCGCGCGCTCGGCCGGGCTCGGGGTCAACGCGGGCCATGACCTGAATCTGGACAACCTGCCGACCTTCCTCGCGGCGGTGCGTGGGGTCGACGAGGTCTCGATCGGCCACGCGCTGGTCGCGGACGCGCTGGTGATGGGGATGGAGTCGGCGGTGTCGGCGTACGTCGATATCTGCCGGGCGTCGGGCTGATCCCCTCGCGGGGCTGACTGTTGTAGAACCTGCATACGGGGTGGCGGTACCGATTGATGCAATCGGTAATGGCTGTTGCGTGTTTTTTCATCGCGATTGCCGGGGGCTCGGGGTATGATGGCGATGGGGGCGACCTGCCGCGATATTTTGTAAGTGGGTTTACGTTTATGTCTGATGCGCAATCGATCTCGGCCGACCCACCGGAAGCGGTGTTGTGGCCGGGCTGGGTCACCCGGCCGACGATCGCGTCTCAGGCCTTGGTGTCCTCGACGTTTGTGCTGCTGTGGGTCTTGACCGAATGGCTGACCCAGCACTTCCTGACCGCGCCCAACGTCAGCGGCTGGTACCCGCCGGCGGGGCTCGGGGTCGCGATGGTCTGGGCGTTTGGCTGGCGGCATGTGCCCGCGGTCCTGCTGGCGGCGTTCATCGGCCAGGTAGTGCTGTGGTCGCCCGAGCACCCCTTCACCGCGCAAGCCATCGCTGCGGGGGGCTCGTCCGCACTGACGAAGGTCAGTATCTATGTCGTGGTAGGCCTCCTGCTGCGGGCTATCCTGCCGCCCTTGTCGCGGATGCGTCGGCCAAGCCAGGCGGCTCTCGCGGTGCTGCTACTACTCACCGGCGCGGTGGCGACGGGCATGAGCGGGATCGGGGTCAAAGCGCTGTGGGGGGATTCGTATGGCACCTCCTTCCTGTTTGCCGCGATGGGCTGGGCCGTCGGTGATGCGATCGGGCTGCTGATCACGGCCCCGTTGGCGGTCCGGGTGGTCCTGCCGGCGATGTGCCGCTGGCCCCAACTGCTGGGCAAGGCCGGCCGGGCTCGGCGGCACGACCTGCCGCAGGTGCCCGGCGAGGTGCTGCGACCGCTGGGCTGGGGCATCGTGATGGCGGCCGCCATGGCCGGGCTCTACCTCTGGCCCACGACGCGCGATCTGAATGTGATGTACATCGGCTTTGTCGCGGTGCCCCTGATCGCGATGGCGTACGGGCTGTCGGGCGGGCTGATCGCGGTGACGATCGTCAGCCTGCTGGGACTCCTGGCGGTCTGCTGCTTCCAGCCCACCTTCGACATCCTGTTCGAGATGCAGCTGATGATGATCGCGATGTCGGTCTCCGCGGTGATGATCGGCGCGATCTCGACGCTGCGCACGCGGGAGGAACAGGCCGCCAGCCGGGAACGCCGGTGGACGGCGCTTGCGCTGCGTGGCGGCGGGCTGGGGCGCTGGCAGTGGGAAGTCGGGACGACTCGGCTGACATCGGACTACATGCTGACCGACCGGCTGGGGTACAAGCGGGAAGAAGTGCTGCAGGACTCACGCTGGTGGCAGGCCCGTATCCACCCCGATGACGAGCAGGCCCGGCGTGACTCGCTGCAGCGTTGCCTGTCGGGCGAGACGGAGTACCACGACGCCGAGACACGGATCCTGGATGCGCATGGCAACTGGGTGTGGTACCACACCCAGGGCAAGGTGATCGCGGTGGACTCGGCGGGCCTGCCGACGCTGCTCGCGGGGACGCACCAGGAGATCACCGAGCGCAAGCGGATGGCGGAGCTCGAGCGCGAGGCCGAGTCGAGCCAGCGGAGTGAGAAGCGCTTCCGCGCGATGGCGGACGCCTCACCCGTGGGCGTGTTCCAGACCGACCCGCACGGGGCGTTTATGTATGTGAACCCCGCCTGGTCCAAGACCACCGGGCTCGAGATGTCGAAGGCGCTCTACCGCCACGCCCCGGCGTTTGCGCACGTTGACGACCGCGACACCGTCGCCGACCACTGGGCAACCGCGACGAAGCTGGGGATCACGATGCGGTGCGAGATGCGGCTGCACCGGACCGACGACACCACCCGCTGGGTCTCGATGCAGGCCAGCCCAATTACGCAGGACGACGGCCAGCTCTCGGGATACGTCGGCACTGTTGTCGACATCACCGCCTACCGCGAACGCGTCGCGATGATCGAGGACAGCGAGGCCCGCTACCGCACCCTGGCCGAGCACGCCAACGACATGCTCTGGCGTGTCTCGGCCGACACCGCGGTGTTCACCTACGTCTCGCCCAGCGTCGAGGCGCTGCTGGGCTATCCGCCCAAGGCCATGGTGGGCACGAGCGCGTACGACTACTTCGACCCCAGCGATGTCGACCGCGTCCGCGAGAAGCAGAGCGCGATGACACCCGAGGACCCGCAGTTCGACGACACGCACCGGTACCGCCGGGCCGACGGCAGCTACATCGTGTTCGATGCGATTGGTCGGCTGGTGGTCCCGGACGAGCCCGACGAGCCGGCGTACATCGTGGGCATCTCGCGCGACGTGACCCGCCGGGCCGAAGCCGAGCAGCAGCGCGAAGCGCTCGAGCAGCGGCTGCTGCAGAGCCAGAAGCTCGATGCGCTGGGCCGGTTTGCCCGCGGCATCGCACACGACTTTCGCAACACGCTCTACGCGATCAACGCCTCGGCCCAGTCCGCTGCCAAACAGATCGAGCCCAACCACCCCGCGCACCGCCCGCTACAGATCGTGCAGGACGCCTGCCAGCAGGCCAGCGAGATCACGCAGTCGCTGCTCACGTTTGCCCGGGGCCAGGGGGCCAAGCAGGAGAAAATCGACCTCGCGCGGATCGTCATGGAGTCCACCCGCCTGCTCGACGCCCTGCTCACCGAGCGGACCCGTGTGCAGTGCGAGACGCCGACACCGAGCTCGGTCTGGATCAAAGGCAACCAGGCCGAGCTCGAGCAGGTCCTGATGAATCTGACGACCAACGCCCGCGATGCGATGCCCGAAGGCGGCACGATCCACGTCCGGCTGAAGCTCGAAGACGACCAGGCCATCCTCGAGGTCGCCGACACGGGCGAGGGCATGACACAGGACGTCGCCGACCGTGCGCTCGACCCGTTCTTCACCACCAAGACCCGGCTCAAAGGGACCGGGCTCGGCCTCGCGCTGGTCCACGGCATCATCGAGAACCACGGCGGGACGGTGGTGCTCCAATCCAAACCCGGCGAAGGCACGACCGTCACACTCAAGTTCCCGATGCTCGCCGACCAATCCGACCCGGTCGACGAAGAACTCGACCCACCCAACCCACTCCCCTTTCCCAAGGCCTCCGCCTCATGACCCAGACCGACGCACAGACCCAGACCCGTGTCCTGCTGATCGACGACCACATGATCGTCCGTGAATCGTTGGCGTGTCGGCTTGAGGACGAGCCCGACCTGTCCGTGCCACACACCGCCGCCGACGCGGGCGAGGGGCTCGAGCTTGCCAAGAAGCACGACTTCGACATCGTCGTGATCGATATCGACATGCCGGGCATCAGCTGCTTCGACGCGGCCCGCCAACTCAGCCAAGGCGAGTCCCCCGTCCAGGTCGTCTTCCTCAGCGCGGTATGGAACGACAGCTTCATCGAGCAGGCCACTGCGGCCGGGGCGTGCGGCATGCTAAGCAAGTCCGACGCGCCGGAGGTGCTCATCAACGCGATCCGCACGATCGTCGACGGCGGGGTCTACTTCTCCGACGAGGTCCGCAGCCGGCTCCGCGTCCACGCCGCGAGCCCCGACGAGCCGACCGACGGCCAAACCCGGCTGGGCATGCTCACCCCGCGCGAGCTCGAGGTCCTCCGGGCCGTGGGCATGGGCAACTCCCGCAAGCAGATGGCCAAGGACCTGGGGATCAGCGGCAACACCGTCGCCGTCCATACCAACCGCATCATGCGCAAGCTCGACATCCACGACCGCGTCACCCTCGCCCGCTTCGCGATCAAGATCGGGCTCTCGCCGCTCTAACCGTCCCACAAAAAAACCCGCGTCAGCAGACGAATCTGCCGACGCGAGCTTCCGGGGGCTGGGTTGGATACAGGTCAATCCTGTAGTGCGACAAGGTTACACTCTGCTATCGGCAAAATCAAGGGCCGCTCCAGCATTTTTAGAACAAATCTAAAAAATAAGGTTTAGAAGGCCTGAAACCGCGTTTTTATCTCGACGCGTCATCCGATTCGGACGCCGAAACCGCTGTGGATGCCTGTCGCAGCGCCTCGCGGGCGTCGTCGATCAACTCCTGTGCCTGCTCCGGGATACCCGTTTCGGCGTAGCGTTTGGACAAGGCCGAGGCGTGCCGATCGATCAGGACCCCGGCCCGGGCGAGGCCCAGCGATGCCTGCCGGGCGTCCAGTTCGTCCAGGTGCGTCAACGCAAACCACACCGCCTGCAGCCCGATCAGGTCCGCCAGCGAGTCCCGCAACCGTCGGCCCGCGTCGTCATCAGGCAGCGCGACCGCACTACGGGCAAAGTCCGTCCACCGCCCCAGCAGCACCGCCCACGTCAGGCGCTCTGCATCCAGCGGCCCGGCCGAGTTGCTCGTGTGATCCGCCATCCGCCTGCCTAATCCGTGTAGTACCAGACCACCACGACGCCGTCCTTGTTGAACTCGCTGTGCGAAATGTTGATCAGCCGGCCCTCAGGCAACGCGGATGCAAAGCCGGACGCCTCTTCGAACAGTCGGTCCCAGCTATCCCAAGCCGAGCGGAACATCTTGTAGGTCACCCGCATCGCGGCTTCTCCGGCGGTGGTTTTCAGGGCTGGCCTGCACCGATTGCAACGCCACCGGGCCCGGGGACTATGATACCGGTAGCCCGTTGGCCGGGATGAGAAAGCCGACCCCAGGAGTCCGACATGCGACACAAACCGCTCTTTTCAACCGCCGCGGTGCTGATCGCCGGCCTGTTCGTCGGCCCGGCATGCGCCCAGGCCGACGCCCCCGATACCAACACCCCCGCCCCGCCGCCGACACAGCCGGCACCGGCGGAGGACCCGCTGACGCAGGTCATCGAGGCGTTCAACGCCGACGACAACGCCATCACCATCGACCGCGAGGCGCGCACCGTCGATATCGAGGCCAAGGTCTGCCTGCGCGAAGGCGAGTTCCTCGAACAGCTCGCCTGCTCGCCCAACACCCG
This sequence comes from Phycisphaerales bacterium JB063, assembly GCA_044439905.1. Taxonomy (GTDB): domain Bacteria; phylum Planctomycetota; class Phycisphaerae; order Phycisphaerales; family Phycisphaeraceae; genus JAHQVV01. Next base: position 11,363 of record JBITAC010000006.1, read on the forward strand.
TGAGCACGAGTCCATCCTCGTCCTCCAGGCCAAACCCTCGATGATCCACACCGCCCTGCTGCTGCTCGGGATCGAGCCCGGCTCGCCCCTGCAGTGGATCGAGGAGGAAGACTCGGTCCGCACCATCGCCCCCACCGGGCCGGCCATCGGTGTGTTCATTGTCACCACCGACGACGAGGGCAACGAGGTCGTCACCCCTGCGAACCAATGGGTCAAGGACCAGAAGTCCGACGAGATCATGCAGGGCAACACCTGGCTGTTCGCGGGGTCCAAGTTCGTCGAGGTCAACGGGCAGGAGCTCTACGTCGCCGACGCCTACGGCACCGCGATCTCCCTGGTCAACTTCGGTGACGACCTGCTCGCACGCGCCACCGAGATGACCGACAACAACGAGAGCCACGGCCGGGTCTGGGGCGCCAATACCGAGGTCATCCCCGAGGTCGGCACCGAGGTCCACATCCGGTTATCCGTCCCCGAGCCCGCCCCGCCCCCCGCACCCGAAGCGCCCGCCGACGAATAGGGGCAAAAAAAAGCGCCCAAACGCCTGCCGCCCGCTGGATTTATGTTTGACAACCCGGCCCCGACCCGCCACAATGCAGCCTCGTCCAATGTACCACTAGAAGGGAACTAACCGATGCTTCGAGCTGCCCGATTCTTTGTTCTGGGTTTGGGATTGTTTGCCGTCACCCTCACGACCGGCTGCAACACGATCACCTCCGCCGACATCCGTGACGACCCGACCCCCGAGCTCTACTCTCAGGCCATGAGTCTGGAAGAGTACAAGAACGACCGTGCCATCCACCGCCACCACGCCTGGCGCACCATTCACGACGATCTTGCCCGCCTGTTCCTCTTCGACAAGAACACGCAGCTCACCCCTTGGCCAACCCCCTGATTTGGCCCCACAACCCGATCTAAAACCGGCAGGAACCCCAACGGGTTCCTGCTTTTTTTTTGCGCGTCACGAATGTTTCGTAGGCACCCATCAGGCGGGGTGGCTTCACATGATCACGCCGCACCCGTGGACCGGGGGCTAAACAGCTTTACACAAGACCCGTCTGACACCATCCCTACCGACCGTTAGCGCGACCCACTCAAGACCGTGCCATCCTCGGCCGTGCCCAGCTCCGTTTGCGGGAAGTAGTCTTGCAGCGCGGCGACCTCCCAGTCGCCCTGCCGCATCGCCCGCATCGCCTGCGCCGCGGCGACGCCGGCTGTGGTCGTTGTGATCATCGGCACGCCGTTGCGCACCGCGGTCGCACGCAGCTTGCCCTCGTCGGTCCCCGCGCCCTTGCGGGTCGGCGTGTTGATGATGAGGTCGATCTCGCCGTTCTTGATCAAGTCGATCGCGTTGGGCCGGCCCTCGACGATCTTGTTGAGCGGCTTGGTCTCGATCCCACGGTCGGCCAGGTGGCGGTGCGTGCCCGAGGTGCAGTAGACCGTATAGCCCAGGTCCAGCAGCTCGCTCGCGATCCCGACAGCCTGGTCTTTGTCGCTCTCACGCACCGAGAGGAAGACCGTCCCCTCCTTGGGCAGCGGCTGGTTGGTCGCCATCTGGCCCTTGAGGAACGCCATCGCGAAGCTGCGGTCGCTGCCCATCACTTCGCCGGTGGACCGCATCTCGGGGCCGAGCACGACATCCACACCGGGGAACTTGCTGAACGGGAAGACGACCTCCTTGACCGAGACGTGCTCGGGCGTAACTTCCTGCGTGACACCGAGCTCACCGAGCTGCTTGCCCGCCATCACCTTCGCGGCGATGCGTGCCCACGAAATGCCCGTCGCCTTGCTCACGAACGGCACGGTACGCGATGCGCGGGGGTTCACCTCGATCACGTAGATCTCGTGCTTGCCCGACGGGGTCAGCTCAGGCTTGCGGATCGCCCACTGCACGTTCATCAGGCCGCGTACGTTCAGCGCCTTCGCCATCGCACGCGACTTGTCCTTGAGCTCTTCGCACACCTCGGCCGGCAGGGTATAGGGCGGGATGCTGCACGCCGAGTCGCCCGAGTGGATGCCGGCCTCTTCGATGTGTTCAAGCACACCCGTCACCAGCGCACGCTGATCGGCTGACGGCTCGCCGCCGGGCGTGACGGGGCCGTAGTCCGCGACGACATCGATGTCGCACTCGGTGGCTTCGGAGAGGAACTTGTCGATCAGGATCGGTTGGCCATCGAGGTCGGACGCGCCCAGCGCGATGAGCATGTACTTCTTGAGCTGCTCGTCGTCGAAGACCGTCTCCATCGCCCGGCCCCCGAGCACGAAGCTGGGCCGAACCAGCACGGGGTAGCCGATGCGGTTAGCGATTTCGATCGCTTCGTCAGGGTCGTAGGCGATACCGTTGGCGGGCTGTTTGACGTTGAGCTCGTCGCACAAGGCCTTGAACTTGTCGCGGTCCTCGGTCAGCTCGATCGAGTCCACACTGGTCCCGATGATCGGCACGCCTGCGGCCCGCAAGCCGTTGGCCAGGTTCAACGGCGTCTGCCCGCCGAACTGCACGATCACGCCGTGGACCAGGCCGCCCGGCTCGCACAGCGGCCGACCGTTAAGCCGCTCAATAATGTTGAGCGTGTCCTCCAGCGTCAACGGCTCAAAGAACAGCAGGTCGCTCGTGTCATAGTCGGTCGAGACCGTCTCGGGGTTCGAGTTCACCATCACCGACTCAAAGCCCAGCTCCTTCGCGGCGAACGCCGCCTGCACGCAGCAGTAGTCGAACTCGATCCCCTGCCCGATGCGGTTGGGCCCGCCGCCGAGGATGATGATCTTCTTCTTGTCGCTGATACGGATCTCGTCGTCGTAGATGGCGGAAGGGGCCGAGGGGTCGAGGGGCCGAGGGGCCGGGTGTTGTGTTTTCGACTCGCCTTCGATGTATTGCTCGTCCGCGTAGCACACGGGGGATGCGTTTTCTGCCGTTGATCCTTCCCCCACTTGGCCACTGGACCGCTCGGCCACTGGGCCACATCCCACCTTCCGGTACGGCGTCTCATACGTCGAGTAGTAATACGGCGTTGCCGCCTCGAACTCCGCGGCGCACGTGTCGACCAGCTTATACACCGGCTCGACCCCCAGCTTCTTGCGCACGTTACGCACCGCCATGATGTTCGACGTCGTAATCGCGCCCAGGAACAGGTTCGCCAGCTGCGGGTCGCTGTAGCCCATCTGCTTCGCTTCAAACAACAATTCGCGTGAGAGGTCTTCAAGCCCGCCAACCGCCTCGAGCTTCGATTCAAAATCAACGAGCTGCTTCAACTGGTCCAGGAACCACGGGTCGATCGACGTGTAGTCGTGGACCTGCGCAATCGACCAGCCCATCTTGAACGCGTAGCGGATGTAATACATCCGGCCCTGCGAGGGCACACGCAGCTTCCGCTTGAGCCGATCACGGTCGATCGGCCACTGCACCGTCGATCCGTCCGCCAACTCGACCCCGCGCATACTCTGCAGGTAGCGGTCGTTCTGGTCCAGCCCGAGCCCGAACCGTTTGACCTCCATCGAACGGATGCCCTTCTGCAGCGACTCCTTGAATGTCCGACCGATCGACATCGCCTCGCCCACACTCTTCATCTGAGTAGTCAGGGTTTCGTCGGCCTCGGGGAACTTCTCAAACGTCCAGCGCGGCAGCTTCGTGACGACGTAGTCGATGCTAGGCTCAAAACACGCCGCGGTCTGGCCCGTCACGTCGTTGGGCAGCTCGTCGAGCGTATACCCCACCGCCAGCTTTGCCGCCAACTTCGCGATCGGGAAGCCCGTCGCCTTGGACGCCAGCGCACTGCTGCGCGACACGCGAGGGTTCATCTCGACCACGACCATGTCGCCGTTGGCCGGGTTGATGGCGAACTGGCAGTTGGACCCACCGGTCTCAACCCCGATGACACGGAGGATCGCCAGCGACGCGTCGCGCATCCGCTGGTACTCCTTGTCCGTCAGTGTCTGTGCCGGCGCGACGGTGATCGAGTCGCCCGTGTGCACGCCCATCGCGTCGAAGTTCTCGATCGCGCAGACGATCACCGCGTTGTCGTTCTTATCCCGCATCACCTCCATCTCGTACTCTTTCCAGCCCAGCAGCGACTGGTCGATCAGGATCTGCGAGGTCATGGAGGCGTCGAGCCCGCGCTTGGCGATATCCTCGAACTCTTCCATGTTGTAGGCCACGCCCCCGCCGGTCCCGCCCAGCGTAAACGCCGGCCGAATGATCGCGGGCAGCCCGGTGTCCGCCACGATCGCGCGGGCCTCCTCCATGTTGTGCGCCGTGCCCGAGACCGGGTTACGTAGCCCGATCTGGTCCATGCAGCGCTTGAACTGCTCGCGGTCCTCGGCCCGGTAGATCGCGTCGCGGGTCGCGCCGATCATCTCGATGCCGTACTTCTTGAGGATGCCCTGCTCTTCGAGGGCGCAGGCGCAGTTGAGCGCTGTCTGGCCCCCCAGCGTCGGGAGCAGCGCGTCGATCTGGAACTTCCCGCCATGCTCCCTGGCGATGATCTTCTCGACGCATTCGGGCGTGATGGGCTCGATGTAGGTCCGGTCGGAAAACTCCGGGTCGGTCATGATCGTCGCGGGGTTGGAGTTGACGAGCACGACGCTGTAGCCCTCTTCCTTGAGGGCTTTGCAGGCCTGGGTGCCGGAGTAGTCGAACTCACAGCCCTGGCCGATGACGATCGGGCCGGCGCCGATGATGAGGATGGTCTGGAGGTCGGTGCGTTTGGGCATCGTTGGGTTTCGGTATGCGCGGGGGGATCGTGGTCGGCAAGGGCTGCAGACGGGTCATTCCGGGCGGTTTTTGCCGGGTGACGCTTGCGGGCGGGCTTGCGCGGGTCTGGAAAAACAGGGCAAAATCCTAGCGAGTGTAGCGTCGCCGACCCGCCCGGCCAAATCGGCAGGAACAACCCTACAATGTAGCCATGAAACACCACCCCCCCGCCGCGCCCGGTGCCCCGCCCCGCCGTCGGCCAAGGCAAGCCGTCACGGCACTCCTGACGCTCGCCCTGCTCCTCGCCGCCACACCGCTCACCGGCTGTGTCGAACTCAGCCGGACCGAGAAAAGCCGCTACGGCAACCCGCTCCAGTCCTACTCCGCAGGCCCGAGCAACCGCTTCGAAGCCGACAGCTACAAGCCCCCCACCCTTGAACAAAAACCGTGGTACCAGCGCCTCTTCGACTGGTAGCCACCCACGCGACCCCCACCGATGACCGACCGACTCAACAAGCTCGAACAGATGTACGCCGCCGACCCCAGCGACGCCGACCTCCCTTACATGATCGCACTCGAGCACGGCAACGCCGAGCGCTTCGAGGACGCGATCAACTGGCTCGACAAGGCCCTCGCCCTCAACGCCCACTACCACTACGCCTATTTCCAGAAGGCCAAGATGCTCAGCGAGCTGGGCGAGGACACCGACGC
>JBITAC010000007.1:0-52594 GCA_044439905.1 Phycisphaerales bacterium JB063
ACGCGCGTCAGCGTGATCCGCCCGGCGTCACTCATCGCCTGCAGCGGCCGACTGACGGAGTTGTGTTCGAGCACCGTCGTGATGACGTGCGGCACCTCGCCGTTGCTGGAACACGCCCCGACCACACCCTTGATCGCGATGTTAAGCGCATCGGTGCCGTTGAGGGCAAAGACCATGCGCTCGTGCGTCGGTGCGTTGACCAGGCGCGCCAACTGCAAACGTGCGCGGTCGATCATCTCCTCGGCCGCCACGGCCATACGATGCCCCGCCCGCCCGGGGTTCGCGGCGTCTTTCGCAAGAAATTCGGCCATCGCCTCGGACGTACCCGGGGCCTTGGGGAAACTGGTTGCGGCGTTGTCGAGGTAGATCATGGATAGTGACTAGGCGTTTGGGCCTAGGGCCTAGTTAGAAATGTGAAAGTGACCGTCACTACGCCCCGACGTACTTCGCATAGATCGACTTCGCGGTCGTGGCGTGCTTGGTGCCCTTGACGATCGCTCGGCCGTCGGTGAAGAGGGTCAGTTCGTAGGGCTCGCCGTTATCGACGATATCGGCGCGGAGCATGAACTTGCTGCCGTTGACTTTGCCGTGCTGCTCGAGGCGCTTCGTGATCTCATCGAAGTCGAGCTTCTGTCCGTCTCCGAGTTTTTGAGTGATCTGCACGGCGTTTCGGCCGCAGAGCGTGGTGGTGCCACTAGCGAACTTGCCGCCGAGGAACTCGAAGTCTCGGTGGTGGCAGCAGCGGCAGTCACTGATGTCGTAGGCCTTGGCGACCTTGAACTGTCGGACGGTGTTGCCCCACAAGTCGAGGTTGAGCATCGTTGGGCTGACCGCGTCCAGGTTGCCGGTGAGGATCTTGAGTGTTTCGAGCACCTCGAAGTTTGCAACGATGGATACGGCCGGGCCGATGACGCCTGCGGTATCGCACGTCGGGTTGAGCCCGGGGGGCGGGGCCTGCTCGAAGATGCAACGCAGGCATGGGGTGGCCTTGCCCGCCTGCTCCCAGGCGGTCTCGCCGGTCGTGCCGGGCGCGACGGTGTGCGGGAGGATGGGGTAGCTCGCGCCGACCGTGCCGACCGCCCCGCCGTAGACGTAGGGGATCCCGTGCTTGACCGCGCAGTCGTTGGCGAGGTAACGCGTCTCGAAGTTATCGACGCCGTCAACGATAATGTCGACCTTCCGGCCGGCGGGCGAGTCCTCAGCATCACTGCCGTCGGGCTTCACACCGGCGAGCCACTCGATGTTCGTGTGGTTCACGTCATCGACAACCGCCGACACCTTCACCTGCCCGTTGATCTTCGCGAGTTTGCGTTTGGCGGCCTCGGCCTTGGGGATCGCGTTGGCGACATCATCCTCGTCAAACAGTACTTGCCGCTGAAGGTTGGTCATCTCGATAAAGTCGCGGTCGACGATGATGAGATGGCCCACCCCGGCCCGGCCGAGCATGTTCGCGATCACCGTGCCCAGCGCGCCACAGCCGACGACCAGCGCGGTCGCGCCGAGGAGCTTGCGTTGCCCCGTTTCGCCAAAGCCGGGCAGCAGCATCTGCCGGTGGTAGCGGGACAGATCGGGGTCCGATGTTCGCGGTTCGATATTCGATGTCGTGTCGGTGATGGTCATGGTTCTCTATCAAGTTGAGCCGAGGGATGTCTTGCCGGACATCGCACATCGGATATCGCACATGTGGTATCAGGGTGCGACGAGCGAGCCGCCCTCGACGGGGTCGACTTTGACGCCGTTGGCGATCAGGTTTTCGAGCGCGGCCTGGACGTCTTCTTCGTCGCCCTCGAAGAGGACCGCCATGATGCCGATATCTTCCTGCACACTGGCCTGGCGGATGTCGAAGACGACCGACGGGAACTTGCGGGACATCTCCCAGAGGCGGGGCTGGTTCTGTGCGCCGCCTTCAAACGTCAGCCAACACTTGCGGGTGGTCGTTGCCATGGTGGACTCCTTCGGGGTGAGAGAGAGGTCGGTCGAACACAAGACGGTGCTCAGCCAAAATCCGGAAGACCCCACTCCGGTGTTGTCGCGATCATCCGCCGGCGATGGCGAGGATGATATCGACCTGATCTTTGGCGGTGACGGGTGTGCCGAAGTTTTCGAGGAAGCGGATGTCTTCCTCATTGACGTAGATGTTGATCGATCGGTTGATTTGTTCGCCGCCGTTGGGGAAGAGTTTTTCGCCAAAAGACGGGTACTGTTCGCGGAGGCCGGCGAGGACTTCGCCGACGGTCGCGCCATTGGCGGCGACGGACTCCTGGCCTTCGACCTGCGGGCGAAGCGCGGCGGGGACGGTAACGGTGACTTGCTCGGACATCGGGCTGGCTCCTCACGGCCGACTCTTGGGCCGCGTAACTGTGACATTCTAGGTCCTGTCGCAACGGGCGGACAGGCGGATTCGATACATGCGGCGGACGGCCCACCCGCCGAGGTTTATCCTGCGGCGACGGCCTGCGCGGTCTGCGACGCCACCGCGTCGAAAGCGGAAAGCTTGGCCTCGATGGGCTCGACGTGCTCGAACTGGCCTTCCATACACTCGATGGTCTTGAGCCCATTGCCGGTGATGCAGACACAGATCGGCTCATCCCGCGGGATCCGGCCCGACTCGATCAGCTTGATCGCGCAGGCCAGCGTCGTCCCGCCGGCGGGCTCGGTGAAGATACCTTCGGTCTCGGCGAGCAGGCGGATGGCTGAGAGGATCTCGGGGTCGCTCGCACTGGCCGCGTAGCCACCCGACTCTTTGATGTGTTGGATGACGTAGTACCCGTCGGCCGGGTTGCCGATGGCGATCGACTTGGCGATCGTGTCGGGCTTTTGCGGGTGGAACAGGTCGCTGCCCGCCTCGATGGCCTTAGCGATGGGGTTACAGCCCTCGGCCTGGGCGCCGTACATCGCGGGCTTGTTGTCGTCTACGATCCCCAGCGCGATGAATTCCTGATACGCCTTCCATACCTTGGGCAGGATCGTACCACCCGCCACCGGCAGCACCGTATGCGCCGGCAAGCGCCAGCCGAGCTGCTCGGCGATCTCAAAGCCGTGCGTCTTCGCCCCTTCGGTGTAGAACGGCCGAAGGTTCACGTTGACGATCGCCCAGCCGTACTTGTCGGCGATCTGCGCACACAGCCGGTTGACGTCGTCGTAGTTGCCCTTGATCTTGACCAGCTGCGGGCCAAAGGCGCGCGTGCCGACGATCTTGCCCTCCTCGAGGTCGTGCGGCACGAGGACACAGGACTTGAGCCCGGCCGTGGCGGCATGGGCCGCGACCGAATGAGCGAGGTTGCCGGTGCTTGCGCAGCCCACGGTGTCAAAGCCGAACTCGATGGCCTTGGTGATCGCCACGGAGACGACGCGGTCTTTGTAGGAATAGCTCGGGTAGTTGGCGGAGTCGTCTTTGATGTAGAGCTCATCGACCCCGAGTTTCTTGGCCAGCCGGTCGGCCTTGACCAGCGGGGTCCAGCCCGAGTTAAAACCGGCGCGGGGCTCGCCCTCGATCGGCAGCAGGTCTTTGTAGCGCCACAGCGAGCGCGGGCCGGCCTCGATCGACTCCCGCGTCACGTTGCCTCGCATCGCGTCGTAGTCGTACTGCACCTCGACGGGCGAGAAGTCGTTGTCGCAGATCGTCCGCGGCTCGATGGGGTACTCGGTCCCGGACTCTTTCGCTTTCAGGCACTTGACATAGCTCATGGTCGGTCTCTTTCGGGCGCAAGGCATCTGCGCGTGAGTGGCTTGGCTCAAACAGAGCACGCAGCGTGAGCGAGTGTTGGCTCGCTGGGGGTCATTCGGGGCGAGTCGATTTAACGAACAAGCCCCCCGGTGTCGCAGACAACGAGAGGCGGTGACGGGTGGTTTGCAGATGCAAGCCGGTGCCTGTGCCGCTCCTTATCTGCCCCCTCCTTGGATCGGCGGGGTAGGAATTCGCACCTCTCGCAGCGGGCCGCTGCGCGGTTGCGGTGACGTCAATGGGCCTATTCCCTCGGTCACTCTAGATAAAAGCAGGGTATTCGGTTGTGAACGGGGCATTGTAGCAGATGCGGGCTGCTTGGCAATCAGCGGGTATCCCCTAGCGATCTTCGCCCCAATCCTCCGCTAAACCCCTGGATGGTGGCTGGGGCCCGAATCGCGCCTGCCAAGCCAGACGACGCGGCGCGTCCTGCACCCAAAGGTCGAGTTTCTCTCCGAGTTGAGCATAGACATCCCAGCGATCGAGCCCCGACTCCGACGCGAGCCGATGGGCGATCACGAGTTCGAGTTCATCCTCTCGCTTGCCCTTCCACACCTTATCTGCCAGTGCAACAGCCAGGTCTTCGAGCGTGGCCCCCTCCTCCTGCCAGTGCGCATGTGTCCTGGCGAACCGGCGCTGGTCCGGGCCGACCCCCGCATCCGCGAGCAGCTTCAATCCTGCCGTCTCATGCTCCGCCCCAGAACCAACAAGCTCGGCAAGATGTACCGCCTTGCCGATGTCGTGGATCGATGCACCAAATAGCAACAATGCCTGATCGATCAGCCCCGGCGACAACGACTCTGTGAACTCAACCAGCATGGACGCCGAATCGTGGACGAGCATCAAGTGGGCGACCAGTCTCGGCGGGGCCGAAACACGATGACACAGTCGCAACGACTCCTCCGGGAACCTCGCAAGTCCAAGGGCCGCGCAGTCTTCAGGGCCTGGATACATCGGATACCCCAAAAAACATCCCCGGCGATCAAGCCGGGGATGTGGTCAAGATCAAACTATCAGGGGATCGTTACCACGCGAAGTGGGCGAAGGCCTTGTTGGCTTCGGCCATGCGGTGGGTCTGGTCACGCTGGTTGACCGACTTGCCCTCGCCACGCGCGGCGTCGGCCAGTTCCTTGGAAAGACGCAGGTACATCGGCTTACCACGCTCGGCCCGGCAGGTGTTGATGATCCAGCGGAAGGCCAGCGACTGCTGACGCTTCTTGCTCACCTGCATCGGGACCTGATAGTTGGCACCGCCGACGCGCTTGGAACGGACTTCGACGTTCGGACGGACGTTTTCGAGGGCCTTGTGGAACACCTCGATCGCGTCCATCTCGCCGTTGTTACGCTTCTCGATCTCGGCGAAGGCGTCGTAGACGATCCGCTGGGCGACCGACTTCTTGCCGTCAAGCATGATGCAGTTGATGAAACGAGCGAGCGTCTTGTCCCCGTACTGCGGGTCTGGCTTGAGCTGCTCTTCCGACTTGGTAAATCCGCGACCCATGTTTGGGCTCCTGTGTGTCAGACGGCTTGGTCAGGGAGTTGCCCTGCCCTTCACCCCCCGCGACGCTGCCGGGGATTACTGCCGTGAAACGAAATCTGTTGGTTTTGAGGTTGAGTGTGCGGGTGAATCCCGCTAAGCCGTAAGCGGCGGGCGATTAGCCCTTGGGGCGCTTGACGCCGTACTTCGATCGGCCCTTCTTACGGCCTTCGACGCCGAGGGTGTCGAGCGCGCCGCGGACGACGTGGTACCGCACACCGGGAAGGTCGCGGACACGGCCGCCGCGGACCAGCACGATGCTGTGTTCCTGGAGGTTGTGGCCTTCGCCGCCGATGTAGGCCGTGACTTCCTTGCCGTTGGACAGGCGGACACGAGCGACCTTCCGCAGCGCGGAGTTGGGCTTCTTGGGGGTCACGGTCTTGACCTGCAGACACACGCCGCGCCGCTGGGGGCACTTATCCAAGTCTTTGACCTTGGACTTGAAGATCGGGGTCCGGCGGGGGCTTTTGACCAGTTGGTTAATCGTTGGCATAGGTAGCTCTGGCGACAGCTGGGGTTAGTTCGACGTATCGAGCCGAGCAGTATAACCGAATTGGGCCGGTGGCTGCAACCCGGCAAATCCCCCTGTTTTACGTGTCCTCGCCACGCCCCGACGCGTCCCGCAGCAGCCCTTCCAGGGCCGCCACATGCGTCGCCATGCTCACCTCCCGGGCGACCTCCCCCATCGCCGCCCGGCAGACTGACCGGGCCTCGGGGTCGCACAGCTCCCGCATCGCCTGGGCCAGGGCCGCATGGTCGGCCGGGTCGTCGATCACCCGGCCGCGCGGGGGGCCGACATAGTGCCCGCCGGCCTCGGTCAGAAAATCGCTCGCCCCGTTGTAGCGGGTGCTGATCGCCGGGGTGCCCAGCATCAGGGACTCGAGCACGACCTTGCTCGCGGGGTCATAGAACGTCGGCAAGACCGTCACATCCGACGCCGCATACAGCGAACGCATCTCGTCCGTCGGCCCAACCATCCGCACCCGGTCACGCACCCCCATCTGCGCGATCCACGACAGATGCGTATACCGATACCGGCCCGCCAGAAGCACCACCGCGGGGACCCCCTCCTCCTTGAGCTGGCGCACTGCTGCGATGAGCGGGCCAAACCCCTTGAGCCGGGGGTTCTGAGCGGCAAACACAAACAGCGTCGCGTCATCGGGAACCCCAAACGCCCGACGGACTCGGCCACGCAGCAACTCACGCTCCGCATCCGTCACCGGCTCGACCGCCGCGCCATTGGGGATCACAACAATCTCGTCGTCGTGCAGGCCGTAGTGCTCGGTGAGCTGACGCTTGACGTACCCACTCAGCGCCGCCACCGCGTGGACCGACGGGTCCTGCAGGGTTTTACGCTCGAGCGAGAGCAGGGTGCGCTGCTTCGGGTTGATCGCGACGGCCAGGCGCTTGACCTGCTGCGCCGACGCCGAGCCCCGGAGCGCGATGTTGCGTTCGATCGTCTCGCGCACCGTCCCGCCACGCGGCTGCATCACGGCCGCAGGAACCGCCATCGTCATCGAGATGCTCGTGTCGAACGCCCCCACCGCCAGTTCATGCATCGCCCAAGCCCGAAACCGCAGCAACTGCAGCCAACTGCCCGGCTTCCGCTTGCTGAAACTCAGATGCGCCACACCCTCCGGGATCGTTGATGGGTCGCAGCAGCCGCAGACCAGCGTGACGCTATGGCCACGCTGCGTAAGGCGATCCACGATCTCGCGGGTCGATCGCTCGTTGCCGCCCTGCCGGGGGTCGAAGCTCTCGATCACCACCGCGATCCGCATCGGCGAAACCGCGTCCTGACTGCTCGACGGCGACTCGCTCATGCCCCCTGCCCAATCGAACCGGCGGCGGTGCGGGCGTGCAGGCCACACACCGCATCGACGACCTGCGCTACCGTGATCTGGTCCATCGTCGGTGGGTCGGCTGCGCCAGCCTGCGCAGGCGTCACCTGCACCTCATCCTCAAAACCGATCTGCGTCCACTGCGGTGTCGTTGGCCCGAACAGCGTCACGACCGGCGTCCCCAGCGCCGCGGCGATATGACGTGGGCCCGTGTCGTTGGTCAGCATCAGCCGAGACATCTTCACAACGCTCTTGAGCAGGTGCAGGTCCATGCCGAGCTTAGGCAGGTCGAGCACGGGCGTCTTTGCCGACGCGATCACCGCATCAAGTACCGCACGCTCGGCCGGCGACCCCGTTACCGCAGGCGTCACGCCAAGCCGGTCAGCCGCGTTGTCGATGAGCGCCCCAAACCGCTCGGGCGACCAACGCTTCATCGCCTTCTGCGCCCCGGGGTTGATGAGCAGCAACTCGCCGGCGTCGATCTCAAAGCCCGCATCACGCAGACGCTGCTTGGCCATCGCATCCGATCCGGGACGGGTCGCGAGTTCCATCGCGTGGCTCGTGCATGCCGCACCGAGGTAGCGTGCCAGCCCGAGGTAGTAGTCAAGCGTCGAGACAGGCAGGAACTTGCCGCGATGCCTGCGGGGGATGAGGCGGTCGGTCAGGAGCATGCCCCGGCCGTCGCGGTCGTAGCCCACACGCCTCGGGATCGCGGCGACGGAGACCAGCGCCGCCGACTTGAAGCTGTTGGGCAGCAGCACGGCAGTATCGAAACCGCCCTTGGACAGGCGTCGCCCAAGCCCGACGAGTGTCCGCCTGCGCCGCGTCTTTTTCTTTGGCGCGGCCTTATCGCGCTTGCGGACCGAGAGGATACGGTCGAGTGAATCGAGCCCATCGAGGATCGGGCGGATGTCGTGGCGGACCAGCGCGGTGATTCGCGCATCAGGGTAGTGCTCTCGCAAAGCCCGGAGCGTCGGCGTCGCCATCACGCAATCACCCAGCCAGGTCGGCATGACCACCAGGAGGTTTTTGCTCGGCATGTTCTGGGCGGGGTTAGGCATAGGGATACAACGAAACCTCGGGGCTACTTACCAAACATCAGCGTCGCGATGACGCCGAGCTGCGCCATCAGGCCGACACCGAGCCAGCGCAAAAACATCGCGACATCCGCCCCGCCCATCCACAGCGCGCCCAACAAGCAGATCAGCGCGACGAGTTGGAGGACGACCGCGATGATCGTGAGGTAGCTGAACTCATCCGTCGTGCCGCGCTGGGAGCGCAGCTCCTGCAGGATCATCCGCAGCACTTTATCCGGCACCGCGGCCGGGGAGTCTGCGTCCGTGTCCTCCCGCTTTCGGCGGGCACGCTTGGGGCGTTCGGGCGCGGCCGGCTCATCCTGCGGTGCCGCTGCCGGCGGGTCGACATCCTGCGCAACGGGCGGGGTGTCGTGGGCCTCGGGCTGCGGCGGCGCTTCGGGCGTGATGGGCTTTGGCGTTTCGCGTGGGGCGGGCGATTGCGACACCTCGGGACGCGCTGGCACATCGGGCTGCTGCGCCGGCACGGGCGGACCGGCTTCGATCCCCTGGCCGACTTCGTCTTCGTCCTCATCCCGAAAAAACCGCTTGCGAAACGGCGAAGTCACCATCGGCTTACTGCCACGCCCCTCGCCGATGGTCCACGGGCGAAACGCGGCGGGCCCGGGCGGCGAAGGTTTGCCCGCCCCGTTGGTGCCCTGCGGGTTCTGCGACGCGGGCGGCTGGGCCGCGTCACGGCCCGGGGCGGCGGGCGACTCACGCGGCTTCTGGATCTCGGCGATCCGCTGGGCATCCCACTTACGCCGGCTCGGCTCGCCGGGCTTGCGGTGCGGCTGGGGCGAGGTCAACGGCTCGGGCGTACGCAGCTGCGCGATGATCCGCACCGCCTCTACCAGGTCCCCCGCGTCATAGTCCGGGCCCTCGGGCTCGCCGGCCATCGGCGGGGCCTTGACCGGGTCCAGCAGCAGGATCGTCCGCGTCCCCGCGGCCCGGCCCGCTTCGACATCTCGCATCTGGTCGCCCACCATCCAGCTCGCGCGGAGGTCCAGGTTCAGGTCCTGCGCCGCCTGCAGCAGCATCCCCGGCGCGGGCTTTCGGCTGGGATGCTCACGCTTATACTCCTCAACCACGCCGTTGGGGTGGAACGGGCAGTAGTAGAATGCATCGATCGCCGCGCCGTTGGCCTGACGCTCGATGAGTTGCGCGATGCGGTCGTGCACCGCGTGGACATCTTCTTCGGTGTAGAGCCCGCGGGCGACACCGCCCTGGTTGGTCACCACGACAACACGGAAGCCAAGCCCGCGCAGCGACGCGATCGCCGGGGCGACACCCTTCATCAACACCACACGCTTGGGGTCCCCGAGGTCCCCGTCGTTGTGGATGATCGTGTTATCTCGGTCTAGGAAGACAGCCGGGCGCATCGTCACAGTTTACCCGGCCATCGGCGTTTGAGTCGTGGGATGAAACATGAACCGATCCCGACCGCGTTTCACGCCCGGGCCTGCCGCTTCACGTGCTGCGCCTCGATAAAATCGATGGCCTGCTGGATCGCCTTGTCCAGGTCGCAGTTGATGATGGTCAGGTCATAGATCCCAAGCTCGTGGGCCTGGGTGATCTCGGCCGTGGCCCGCTGAAAACGCTTCTGGATCGTCGCCTCGTCCTCGCGCTTGCGGGCGCGGAGGCGCGCGAGCAGTTCCTCTTCACTGGGGGGCTCGACAAAGATGCCGACCGCGTCAGGCAGGTTGGCTTTGACCTGCCGTGCGCCTTGGACATCAATCTCGAGCAGGACGATGCCCCCGGCCTCAAGCTCTTCGATGACCGGTTCGCGGGGGGTGCCGTAGAAGTTGTCATGGACCTGCGCCCACTCGAGGAGTTGGCCGAGCTTAACCTGCTCTTTGAACTCGCGTTCGTTGACGAAGATATAGTCTTCGCCATCGGTATCTTCAGCGCTCAGCGGGCGGGTGGTGAGCGAGACGCTGAAGGCAACCTCCATCCGCTCACGGACCGCGCGGGAGATCGTCGTCTTACCCGCGCCCGATGGGCCCGAGAGGATGACAAGCAGCCCGGGGTACTCGTGATGTTCGGCGTCGTTTGGAGGCATAGGGGCGTCGGTGGGCGTCGGGTCGTTGTCGTACAAAAGCGGGGAGGCGTTGGTCATGGCTGGGTAACGAGGGCGAGGGCCGCCATGCGGACGGCCAGGCCGTTGGCGACCTGTTGGAGGATCACGGAGTTGGGCCCATCGGCGACGGCAGACTCGATCTCCAGCCCGCGGTTCATCGGCCCGGGGTGCATCACGACCAGATCGGGCTTGGCGTGTTTCATCCGTCGCGTGGTCAGGCCAAACAACGCGGTGTACTCACGCTGGCTCGGAAAGGCGGGACCGGCGATGCGCTCAAACTGCACACGCAGCATGTTAATCACATCGACTTGCTTCAGCACCACGTCCAGATCGTGTGACACCGTCACCTTCTCGCCAAAGGGCGCGGCGAGCGACGCGGGCACGAGCGTCGGCGGGCCGACGAGGACGACACTGGCGCCGAGCTTGGTGAGCAGGTGGATGTTCGAACGGGCGACCCGGCTGTGTGCGATATCGCCGACGATCGCGACCGACAGGCCGGAGAAATCAAAGTCCGACTCTCGCCCCAGCCGCTGGGCGATCGTGAAGGCGTCGAGCAGGGCCTGGGTCGGGTGCTCGTGCTGCCCGTCGCCGGCATTGACCACCGCACAGGACACGTGCTTGGCAAGCTGCTGCGCCGCCCCGCTCTGGTTGTGCCGGCAGACGATCGTATCGACGCCCATCGCCTCGATATTGCGGGCGGTATCGATCAGCGTCTCGCCCTTGGACACGCTGGAGCCCGATGCGGACATATCCAGGACGTCGGCCGAGAGCCGACTGGCGGCGAGGCGGAAGCTCGCGCGGGTGCGGGTCGAATCTTCGTAGAAAAGGTTGACCACAACCTTGCCGTGCAGGTCCTGGCACTTGGGCACGGCGCGGCTGGTGGAGACGCCGTGGTACGCCTGGGCTTTGGCCAGAATCAGCCGGACTTCCTCGGCGCTGAGGGGCTCGATGCCGGTGAGGTGCCGGCGAGTCCAGGCGGTCGTCGGGTTGGCGGTGGCGGTTGTTGCCGTCATGTCTTGCATCGTAGCGAAGCGCAGCGCCGCGTAAAGCGGGCCGGGCGATCGGCATCAAGCATCCGCTGGCGCTGACACCTGCTCCATGAGCTCGGGCGTCATCCAGGGCAACGATTCGAGGTGATGACGCAGCGCACCGGGCATCGGTTTGCCCAGCCGCTCGTAGCGCGGCCGACTCTTCCACCGGCGGTGCATCCACCAGTACTGCTCCGGGGCCTTGCGGATCATCAGCTCGATCGCACGGGTGTAGCGCGCGGTGATGTAGAACAGCGGGTCGGGGTGGTCGGCCCAGTCGCTTGGGTAGATGATGTCCGTCGTGCCCATCTCGTAGTCAAACCGGCCCTCACGCCGCAACGCGTAGCCACACACCACGGTCGCGTTGTAGCGCATCGCCAGCAGCCCGATCGACTTGTACGCGCTGGCAAGCCGGCCCATGAAGGGCACAAACATCCCCCGGTCGCCCGCGTTCTGGTCGGCGATAAAACCCAGCGCCCCGCCACTGCTCAGCACATCCGTCATCTGCTCGGTCGCGTCCCACTTCGTGATGATTTTCGTGCCGCGCTTCTCACGGATACCCAGCAGCCAGTCGTAGATCAGCGGGTTGTCCAGCGGCCGGGCCAGCGCGGCGAGTGGGTAGCCGAAGGTCGAGAGCGCGTAGCCCAACAGCTCGAAGTTGCCGACGTGACCGGTGACCAGCAGTACAGGCCTGTCGGAGTTGAGCACCTCGATCGCCTCGCCCATCGCGTGGGTGTCGATACGGTCGGGCCAGTTGTCGCGGTGGATCAGCCGAGGCGTGTGCAGCACATCGACAAAGAACTGCACAAGGTTCCTGAGCGAGCCCTCGGCGACTTCGATCACACGCTCCTCGGGCCAATCGGGGAACGCTCGGCGCAGGTGCTCGGCACTGCGCGAGACGTGCCGCTGCGCAATCCGGGGCCAGGGCAGGCGGCAGATGCCTTGGGCGATCGCGCCGAAAGACCTGAGGTTGAGGTCGACGTCGAACGCCGTCACTGCGGCGGCGACGCTGCGCAGCGCGAGGTACTGAGTCCACATCATCACCGGGCCGGGCTTTGCCATGCGTGGGATCGTCGGCGTGTGTCGCGAAGGTTCGGGATAAGAAACAGCCGTGGGAACGGGCCCACGGCTGTTGGTGACTGCGGTTTACCGAAGCGGGGCAAGCCCGGCCGCGATCAACGCTCGTAGTAGCCCACGAGGTCGATGAAGCGATTCTGGTTCAGCACGGGGATGCGCATCCGCTTGGCGTCGTCGAGCAGGGCCTGGTAGGCCTCGTAGGCACGGACCTGGGCCTGCCACACGCGGATTTCTTCGGGGTCGAGTCCATCGGGCTCGTCGGGGAAGATCGGGGTCTGGCCCAGGATCAGGAAGTCGATCTGGGGCGAGAGGACCGGAAGCTCGTCTTCATCCAGCTCGAGCTCTGCGAGCAGGCCGCCCCACTCGGTGACGAGGTTCTGGATACGGCCGATGTCGTTGGGGCCGCCGTTGTACTCAATGTCGAACTCGCCAAAGGCGTAGAAGGTGAAGACCTTGTTGGGGTCGTAGACGATGTTGGCGATCACGTCGCCTTCAACGATCTGGGCCCCTCGGCTGCGACGGACGACGCGGCAGGTCGCGGTGTCGTCCTGGAGGTCGTAGACCTCGATGGTGGCCTTGCCACGCGGTGCGCCGATCTCGGAGAGCTGGATCACTTCATTGGCGGCAAAAACCTCGAAGGTAAGACCAAGCATAACACCCTGCTTGCGGCCGCGGTTGATGAAGAGCTGCCCACCGCTGCTGAACACGGAGAGGATCTCGCCGTCGGGCGCGGTGACATCGGGGAAAATCAGTTCGTTCTTGAGCTCTTCGAGCGTGCGGATGGTGTCGGCCTGGGCACGGATCGTGTTGTTGTTGAGGTTGACCTCGTTTTCAAGCTCGGCGATCTCGTCGTTGAGCGCCTCGATCTGACGCTGGGCCGACGCGTCGGCGTCCTGCATCGTCTCGCGGACGGTCTGCTCAAGCTCGTCGCGCTCGGCCATCACGGCCTGAAGCTGGGCCTCGATGTTCCGCGCCTGGGTCTGCGCCTCTTCGAGCACGGCCTGGGCCTCAACCTGCTTACGCTGGATCTCTTCTTCGCGGGCGGCGAGGGTCGCACGGTCGCGGGTGATCGTGGCCTGGGCCTCAGCGCTCTCCTGCTTGAGACGATCGATCTGGGCCTGCCAGTCCGCAACGTTATCGCGGTGCTGGAGGATGTCTTCCTGCATCATGCGGAAGGCGGACCGGTTGCCGCGGTCTTCTGCGGTGACCCAAGGGGCCAGGGCGTCGGTGTCCTGGCTCAGGTTGACGTAGGTGCTGAGCCGCTGCTCAGCGGTTTCCCTGGCGGTGTCGGCCTGTTCAATCTTGGTGTACAAGATGATCGCAACCAACAGCGACACCACAAACCCACAACCCAAAACCACCAGCGCCCATGCATAGGCGCCACCGTTACTTCGTGCTCTTGCCATACCGATACGTCTCCAACACGGATTTACTAGGGGCGGACCGACGAACGCTAAGTGTCCGTCAATCTCGCACTTGAGTCAAGTGCTATGCAACTTGTGGACGCCGAATACCTCCACCCGGCGTCCTCGGCAACAGGCCGATTAGTCTAATGCGATTACAAAATCCACCTCGACCGACGCCCCCAGCGGCAGCGAGGGGACGCCGACGGCCGACCTCGCGTGCTCGCCCCGGGACCCGAAGATCTTGCCGATCAACTCGCTCGCGCCGTTGGCGACCAGGTGGTGCTCGGTGAACTCGGGGCCGGCGGCAACAAAAACGCCCAACCGGACAAACCGCCGCAGCCGGGACCAGTCCCCCTTGAGCGCCGCGTCGATCTGGGCGATCGCGTTAAGCGCACATTGCTGGGCCGCCTGCTGCGCCGCCGCCAGGTCCGGACCATCGGCCGAGCCGACCGGGCCGGTCGCGGCGAGCTGGCCGTCCTTCATCGGGAGCTGGCCCGAGAGAAAGAGGTGGCCGCCGCTTTCGACCGAGGGCACATAGGTCGCCACGGGCTTCGCCGCCGGCGGCAGCGTCAGGCCGAGACCCGCTAGTTTTTGGTTGATATCCATCGCACCAGTATCCCACGCCGGGGCCGGTATGTCGAGCCCCGGATCGCGGGCAGGATCGGCGTTACCGCTGGGCCCGGCGGCCGCTGCGTGACTCGGCCTCACGGATCGCGCCCACGACCTGCTCGGCCGTATACGTGTCCGCCTTGAAGACGATCTCGCGATCCGACGACATCACCACCAGCAGCGGGATCGTGTTGCGTTCCATCTCCTGCAGCAGCGCGTTGCCATCGACGTTTGCACTGCTCGTGATATCAACCTTGATCGGCACGATCCCCGCCCGGGCGAGCTCCGACGACACCGGCTCGGGGTTGAGCACCGCCTTCTCCAGCGTCTTACAGTTCAGGCACCACTCGGCGGTGAAGTCGATCACCACGACGTTGCCCTTGTCGAGTTCGTCCTGCAAGACCTCGGGCGTGTAGTAGACCCACTGGATCGTGTAGTCGGGCCGACTCATCGCGTAGCCCGTCGTCCCCCCCAGCAGCATCGTGACGACGCCGAGCACGGTAAAGACCGCGCGTTTACCGGCGGACGACCCGATGGTGTTGATCTTGTAGATCAGCCAGACGCCGGCACCGAGGATACACGCACCGACCACCCACCAGTAACCGCGCGACGCGGCCTGCGAACCGTCGCTCGTGAGCCCGACCACCGCGTTGCCGATGAAGAACACCGCCGCGCCGAGCATGAGGACGCCCATGACCTGCTTGAGTAGCTCGCTGCCTGCGCCGGACTTCGGCACACGGTCAACAAGCTTGGGGAACGCCGCAAGCAGGAGGTAAGGCCCGCCCATCCCGACGCCCACGGCCGCAAAAACGGCGAGGGTGATCGCAGGCGAGTCGAGCTTGGTCGAGGCGGCGACGGCGGCACCCATAAACGGCGCGGTACAGGGCGTCGCGAGTACCGCAGTCATCACGCCGAACCCGAACGAGCCGTGGATGCTGTCATGCTTGGGGTTGATGCGATAGACCCACTGCGGCAACCCAACCGTGAACAGCCCGCACATGCCCACCGCCATCACGGCAATCAGGATGCCGATCGCGAGGGTGAAGTACGGCTGCTGGAAGAGCTGGTTCACGGCGTTGAAGTTCTTGACAAACGCGATGGCTGCGCCGATCGCCAGCCAGAACGTGACGACGCCGGCGAACATCACCAGCCCAAGGAACATGGTCTTGCCCCGGTCGCCGCCGGACTTCGAGAGCGACATGATCTTGATGGGGATGACGGGCAGGACGCAGGGGGTAAAGTTGAGCAGCAGCCCGCCGAAGATCGCGGCGAGGAAGAGGGCCGACATCGCGAAGACGCCGCCGTTGCTCAGGTCGATGGTGAAAAAGTAGAGGTCGAGTTCGAGGCCGGCTTCGCTTGCCTGCTCGGGCTGCGTCGCCACACCGATCCCCTTCGCGAGGTCGGGCCAGATCGACGCATCAAAATCGGCGAACAGATCGGCCTGCGCCGGCATCGCGCTCGCCTCACCCAGCGCGACCACCTCAAGCCGGGCCGCGAGTTCAACGGTCTGCGGCGGCTCGCAGACGCCGGTCATGTCGTCGCCCTCGCCGCCCGTGCAGGCCTGGTACGTCACGGTGACCAGCGCGTCGAGTGTGCCGGGATCAACCCCCGCGCGAACAATCACCGGGATGTACACCACCACCTGCCCGTCGTAGCTGGTGACCTGTTCACCGTTGAAGTCGATCGTATGCGCCTCAGGGTACTGCGAAGCGCCGACGATGAGTGTGTCATCGACCCCACCCAGCGAAACGGACATCGGGATCATGTACTCGGAGACCTGCGCCGCGTCGGGGCTGATGTGCCAGCCCTCCCCCAGATCGAGCACGACCGCGAGGATGGCCTGCCCCGTCGGGGTGGTGTCCTCGACGCTCCACTGCAGCCGGACGCTGACCGACTCCGACTCCACACTGTCGTCGGCCGTCATCGCGGTGAACACGTCGGCATCAAACCCGGCAAAGGCCTCGTCGTCGGCCCGGCTGGCTGGCGCGGGCGCGTCGCTCGCGAGCACCTCCAGCGTCGCTTCCGACACGACCTCCTTGGGCGCGATGCAGTAGCTGCTGCATGCCTGGAAGTGCGCGGCGATCGGTAGGGTCAACGGGCCTGGCTGGGCGTCATCACCGATGACGATCGGGATGTAAAAACGCTGCACCCCCTCGTACGCCGGCTGGGGCTTGCCTTCTGCATTAATCACGGTGTGCGGCGTGGGCCACTGCACCGCGCCGTGCCGCAGTGGCAGGCCGTCAAACCCGGGCGTGATGGTCGTCGCGACCTCAATCCCCGTGTGCTGGTCGGCCCGGGGGTAAAAGTGCCAGTGCTTGCCTTGGGCGTCGGGCTTGGGGTCGACCGTCGCGGTCAGCGCGACGATCACCCGGTCGCCGGGCCGGGCCTGGTCCTGCGAGAGCTCGACCGACCAGGTGACGGGGTCCTGCTGGAACTGGGCCGAGGCCTGGACGCCGATCAGGAGGGCGAGGGCCAGGGCGAACAGGCGGGCGATCAAGGGGGTAGGTGTCATCGGGGCGGTGTCTCGGGGGTGGGCATCGCTGGCGGGGAGATTGAAACGCACGAGACCGCGTGGGGGTTCGTTCGCTTGGGGGCTTAACCCCATCGGCGGGCCGATCTATTCCATTTTCGCCGGTCTTGGGCGGATCGCCAAGCCCATCATGCCCGCGCGGACCGACCCGGTCCAGCCCGCCGGCGGGATTTGAAGCCCGGCCCACCTTTGTGCCGATAACCCGCGTAACGCTGTTCCCCGCGAGAGCCCGATGGCCGATGTCCTGGACCAAAACGAAGTTGACGCCCTGCTCGCGTCGGTCGATGAAGCCCCCCCGCCCGGCGCAATGGTGGACGAAGGCCCGCGTGTCTTCACGCTCGACCGTCGGCCGATCCCCGACGATGTCGAGATCCGCGACTACGACTTCAAACGCCCGGAACGCGTCTCCAAAGACCAGATGCGTGCGCTCGAGACCCTCCACGAGTCCTTCAGCCGAAACTACGGCGCGGCCCTCTCCGGCTTCCTACGCACCATCATGGAGGTCAAGGTCGCCAACATCGAGCAGATGACCTTCAGCGAGTTTACCCACTCCCTCCCCAACCCGACCTGTTTCAACCTCATTACCTGCGAACCGCTCGATGGCAGCATCTGCCTCGAAATCAGCCCGCTGATTATCTACCCCGTCATCGATCGGCTCCTGGGCGGGTCCAACGCCGACCTGTTTATCCCCCAGCGCCCGCTCACCGCGATCGAGATGCGGCTGGTCGGCAAGATCATCGACCGGGCCATGACCGCGATGCGCGAGTCCTGGGCCAGCGTCATGGACATCGGCTTCAAGCTCGGCGAGACCGAGTCCAACCCCGCGCTCGTACAGATCGTCCCGCCCAACGAGGTGGTGGTCGTCGTGGGCTTTGAGCTAAAGATGGGCGGCCGTGCGGGAACGATGTCGCTGTGCATCCCCTACAACGTCATCGAGCCGGTGATCGAGAAGCTGAGCAACCAGACCTGGGCCGCGTACAAACGCTCGACCAAAGACCGCGAGATCCGCGACCGCCTCTCGGGCCACCTCGACGCCGCGAAGCTGCAGGTCTCGACCATCCTCGCCGACACGACCATCAAGGTCTCTGACCTGCGCAACCTCGAAGTCGGCGACCTCATCCTCACCGAAAAACCCAGCACCGCCCCGCTCACGCTTCAGGTCGAAGGCCGACGCAAGTTCATCGGCCAACTAGGCCAGTTCAAAGGCAACCGCGTCTTCAAAGTCACCCGCCCAATCACCCCCAAAGACCGGGTGTAGGGCTCCACTTCCCATCCATTTCCGTGATTGCTACTCGGGCCTTGTGGACAAGACATACGCCGCGAGGGCGTCCATCCTTCGGGCGTACTCGGCCATGTCGAGGATCTGGTCGGCGGGGCCTGCGAAACGGAGCGGGCCTTCGGTCAGCCACGGGCCGTAGGCGGCCTGGGTCTCGATGGCGTCCTGCGCGCGTGCGGCGAGCTCCCGGTCGGTTGGAGTCGGGTGTTGGGGTCGGCCGGCCGGGCCCCGGGCGCGGGCCTCGCGGTAGCGGCGTTCGATCCGGTCCAGGCGGTCGGACACCGTGAACGCGTAGTGGCCCGGCACGTCGTCGGGGTCATAAGTCAATGCGTACTCCCGGTTCATGTACAGCGGTCGGTTCGTCTCGAGTTCATAGAACCGGGCCAGGCCCCCGCCGGGTAAACGAGATGCCTTGAGGTAGCGGATCGCGGGGGAGACGGCGTCGAGGTACTTGCGTTCGCCCGTGCGGTGGTAGGTGTCGATGAGGGTCTGCATGACGTCCTGCGACTCGCCGCCCGAGACCGCGGGGGGCTCGAACCGCCGGGCCCAGACCGGGTGCATGTCGTAGTCGTACTGCTGCGCCCACGCGGGCTGGGGCGCGGGGAGCTGGGCGAGCAGGAGGAAGTCGGCCCCGGCGATCGCGGCGTCGCGGAAACGCGGCTCGTCGTACACCTCGCCCGCCTCAAACATCAGGTCGATCGTGTGGAGCATCGCGTTGTCGTTGATCGTGTACCACCGCCAGTAACGGTTGTGCCCGGGGTATTCACGCGGCCACGCATCGGGGAACGACGCGCCGAGCACCGGCGGGTCGGCCCGCTCCGCGTCGTGGTCAAAGATCTGGGGCCAGCCGCCGCTGGGGTACTGCGCCTCAAGGATGTTCTCCAGCGCATAGTCGATCGCCTCGCGGAAGGCCTCGTCCTCAAAGCCCAGCGCCGCGTCCAGACGGATCAGCAAACGCAGCGCCGACTGGGTCTGGTTGTCATCAAACGAGCTGGTGTTGCGGGCCCGGCGGGACCGCCGCTCGTCGCCCGTGCGATAGCGAAACCCCGCCCGCGCTTCAGGGGCCAACTCGATCTTCGCGCCCCACCCGCCCGACGCCATCTGCCCCCGCAGCAGCACCCGCCCCGCCTTCTCCGCAAGCTCGAGGTAGTACCGGTCGCCCGTCGCCTCGTAGCACCGCAGGTACATCAGCCCCACGGCCGGCGTCCCCGGCGGCTGGACCCAGACCGTCGTCTCCCCCACTTCGCCTTCGCCCTCGCGCTTCGAGAGGTCCGAGGCATACGCCCACAGGTACCCGCCCTCGGTCGCGACGTGCGAGTCGTGGTACTCCGCCGCCCGCCGCATCGCCGCGATCGCGTCTTCTCGTGTGTCACATCGCGCCGACTGGGTAAGCAATACCAAGACGGACATTGCAAACGCAATCATCAGCTTATGCATGAAGCACCTCCGTTTTCTTCACGGGTTACGAGTCGTGCCGAGAAAGCCGCGCATCCGCCCGTTCGCGCAGTGGGTTGATGCCCGTCGTGCTGAACAGGTACTTCGGATTGAACAGCTTGGTCGCGATCGCGACGTGCTTGACGCCGAGGTCGGCGTAGGCATCAACATCCTCGGGCGTGTAGATGCCCCCGCCGCCGATGACCGTGAGGTCGTTCCAGTAGGGCTTCTTCTGCAGGTCCTGGATGCACTGCATCGCGACATGTTTCAACGGCGTCCCGCTCATCCCCCCGCCGGGGTTGGGGAGCGTGTTGCAGCAGTGCAGCACCCGCACGCCCGCGGCGACGGCCTGTTCGACCATCGTGTCGTAGTTCACCGGGGGGATCTTCGCGATGATCGGCACGCCCGTGGCCACCGCCTTCTCGAACAGCTCAGGCGGCCAACTGATGTGCCCGACGTTGGGGCAGCTCATGTTCATCTCGATCGCGAGCGGCTTGAGCGGCGCGGTCTTTTCGAGCAGAGCAAACCAGTCCT
Source organism: Phycisphaerales bacterium JB063 (assembly GCA_044439905.1). GTDB lineage: Bacteria > Planctomycetota > Phycisphaerae > Phycisphaerales > Phycisphaeraceae > JAHQVV01. Next base: position 20,150 of record JBITAC010000007.1, read on the forward strand.
CGGGCGTGAAGCCGTGGATGCTGACCAGCTTGTCGCTGACGTCGATCTTGCCGGCCTGCACCTTTGCGACGAGCCAGTCGATGCCGGGGTTGCGCAGGCCGATCTTGTTGACCCACGCGCGCATGCGTCGGTAGTAGCGGACGGTGAGGAGGATCCGCCAGGCACGGTTAATGAGCCCCCCCCGCCGTGCGGCGGTGAAGGTGCCCAGCGTCGCGGTGGTGCCGGCCGGCTGGATGTAATTCCCAAAGGGCGCACCAACAATGAGCGGCCTGATCGTAGGGGACGTATCCCGATCGTCCGATGACGCGTCGGGACTTTCTGTTGTTTGGGGCTTTGAATCGTTCACTCGCCGGAGTATAACGCTTGGCATGAGGCCGGCCCTGCGCCAAACCATCGATCGGCTGCAGGGGGTCGCCCGGGGGACCCGCCGGCGGGCCGTGTCGGGGCTCGAGGCCGCGTGGCCCAGCGAGGTCCAGCTCGCGCTTGAGTCGCTCGAAGCGCCCTGGCAGGCCGACGACCCTGACGACTACTGCCCACGCTGCGGCGCCTCGGCGGGTCCGGGCTCGGTCACGGCCAACGGCTGCGTGTTTTGCCGACACCGGCGGCAGCCCTGGGACCGGGTGACCCGGCTCAGTGCCTACGACGAGCCGATCGACGGGTGGATCAAGGCGATGAAGTTCGGCGGACAATGGTCGTGGGCCCGGTGGATGGGGACACAGCTCGCGCCGCGTGTGGGCCAGCCGATCGACGCGGACAAGATGCTCGTGACCGCCGTCCCGATGCACTGGGCCCGGCGCTGGCGTCGCGGGTTCAACCAAGCCCACCTGATCGCGGATGCGCTCGCCAAGGCCAACGGCTGGCGGTGCCTCCACCTGCTCAAACGCACGCGACTGACCCACCCGCAGACGGCGGTAGTCCACTCCAACCGACACGCCAATGTGCAGGGCTCGGTCTCGATCCCGCCCATCGACCTCACCGGCTGGCAGGTGCTACTGGTCGACGATGTCAAGACCACCGGCGCGACCGCGGCCGAGTGCACGAAGCTTCTAAAGCAGCACGGCGCACGCTCGATCCAACTCGCCGTCGCTGCCGTGGCCGACCCGAAAGGCAAGCAGTTCAAGGCGATCTAAGGCGACAGCCCGGCGCTAGGACCGAAGCTCGGCCTTGACCTTCGACGAGAGCGCCGCGACCACCGAAGCGACCTGCGGATCGACCTGCTCGTGGCGAAGCGTCCGCTCGGGATCGCGGAACTGCATCCGAAGCGTCACACTCTTTCGGCCCTTGCCTACCTGCTTGCCGCGATAGGTCCCGACAAACGATGTGGTCTCCAACAGTTCGGGCTTCGCGCCGACGATCGCTTCCTCAATCGACGCCCAGGGCACCTGCTCGTCGACCACGACGGATAGGTCCCGCTCGATCGCCGGGTACTTGGGCAGTGCGGCCGAGCGATGGCTGGGCGGGTAGAGGGCCGAGAACGACTCCAGGCAGATCAGCGCCGACGCCACCGGCGTTTGTAGCGCGAAGTGATCGACCAGCGTTTGCCTGAGTAGTCCAACGCTGCCTGCGGGCTGGCCGTCCAGCTTGATCACCGCCGCGACGCTGTACCACGGGTCATCAATCGGCTCGAACGTGAGGCCCGACGATGCTGACTCCCCCCCCAGCGCGTGGACCAGCTCCGCGAGGGTGCCCTTCAGCTCAGACACCGCCGACTGCGCATCCGCCGCATCACGCAACACCGCGAGTTGTCGGCCCTCGCTGATCTTCCCATCACGCTTGCCCCAGCCCGACGCGAGTTCGAACAGCTTCACGCCCGTGTTCCCGCCGTCCTGGTTCAGCTTCCGGCAGGCGAGCAAGCTCGGCAGCACCGCTGGACGAAGCGTGTTGTCCTGCCGACGCATCTCCGCGTTCAGCGAAGCGGGCTCGGCCGAAACATAAAACGGCTCGGCATCCTTGATCGGCATGAGCGAAGGCGTCACCGTCTCGTGGTACCCGTGCGCGACCAGCACCTCCGTCATCACCCGCCGGGCCTGCACACTGGGCTGCGGGTGGTGGGCCACAATATCGATCGTGTCCTTGAGCGGGATATTGCCCATGCCGTGCTGACGTGCGATCTCTTCGATCAGGTCGACCTCACGCAGCAAGTCAAGCCGATGGCTCGGGATCGAGGCCACCAGCACGCCGTCCGCGATGCGCGTCTCGATCTCCAGCGCGTTGAGGTGCGCCGCCTGCGCCTCGGCCGGCAGGTCCACGCCCAGCAGCGCCGCGGTCCGCTGCGGGCGAAGCGTGATCTCGCGCAGCGCTGGCGGCTCGTCGCCCACACGGATGACCCCCTGCGCCAACGTCCCGCCCGCAACTTGCAAAATCAGTTCGCACGCCCGCCGGCTCGCGGCGTCGACACCCACCGGATCGACCCCGCGTTCGAACCGAAAGCTCGAATCGCTGCTCAGCTTGAGCTGCCTGCTCGTCCGCCGAACACTCAGCGCATCGAAGTCGGCCGACTCGATGAGCAGGTCCGTGGTGGAATCAACCACCTCCGAGTCCTTGCCCCCCATCACCCCCGCCACCGCGACGGGCTCGCGATCGTCCGCGATCACGAGCATATGGGCCTTGAGCTTGTGCTTGGTCCCGTCGATGGCAGTAAACGCTTCTCCCTCTGTCGCGCAACGCACGACCACCCCGCCGCCCGCGAGCTTACCCAGGTCGAAGGCGTGCATCGGCTGGCCAAGCTCAAGCAGCACATAGTTAGTCACATCCACAACATTGTTGACACTGCGCGCCCCCACCGCCTCGATCGCCTCACGCAGCCAGTCCGGGCTCGGCCCAACCTTCACCCCCTTGATCACCCGGGCCGTGTAAACCGGGCACAGCGTCGGCTCATCCACCCGCACCGACGCCAACGTCTTGACATCGGGCCCCGCAGCGTCCGGCAACTCGCAGGCCGGCACCTTGAGCGAACGCCCCCCCCGTGACGCGATCTCACGGGCCACCCCGACATGGCTGAGCACGTCGGGCCGATTGCTCGTCACCTCGACATCCAGCATCAGGTCCGAGCCCCCCAGCACAGACTCCGTGCCCTCGATCGGGAAGCCCGCATCCGTGAGCAGGTGCTCCGCCTCCTGGGCGTCAATCGGGCGGTCAAGGTACGTGTTTAGCCAACGCAGACTGATCTTCATGCCGCACAGGGTAGCCCCCCCACACGACCGGGCAAGTCGCAAGAAGCTGCCAATCCCTCTAGACACGGCCTCACCGGCTAGCATTGCTCTCTGCCCCCGACAGAGCTATAATGCGTGGCTCGGCCGGGTCAGACGATGACCGGCCACGCGCCCCGCACTGCCCCTACGCGACCCCGGAGCCCCCACCATGATCGAAGCCCTCAAAGACGACCGCATCATCAACGAGCTCGGCGGACGCTTCAAGTTCACCTCCCTCGTCCAGCACCGCATGCGCGAACTCATGGAAGGCGCACGCCCCCTCGTCGAGCGCAACGGCCGCACCGATTTCGAAATCGCTGTCGCCGAGGTCGTCGAAGGCAAGATCACCCTCCAGCTTGAGAGCGAAGTCGAAGCCCAGCAGGAACCCGCCGAGTAAACCGCCCACGCGCGGCCCGGCTACCGCGAACTGAACCCCTCGCAGCACCCACACCCGTGGGTGCTGCTATTCTTTAGCGATGAGCAAGGCCGAGCCCCTCCAAGGTAAACGTATCGCGGTGGCGCTGTCGGGTGGCATCGCGTGCTACAAGACCGCGACGCTGGTCAGCCGGCTGGTCCAACGCGGCGCGGATGTCCGTGTCCTGATGACTCAGGCCGCGACACAGTTCATCACCCCGCTCACCTTGCAGTCCCTCTCGGGCAAGGCCGTGCTCACCAGCATGTGGGACCACAGCGACAACCCCGAGTCCCAGCACGTCGGCACCGCGCGGTGGTGCGACCTGCTCGTCATCGCCCCGTGCTCGATGGACATGATCGGCAAGATCGCGGCCGGGCTCACCCCCGACGTCGTCTCCCTCACCGCCAGCGCCCTGCCTGCATCGACGCCGCTCGTCCTCGCCCCCGCAATGAACGCCGACATGTGGGCCAGCCCCATCCTCCAGCGTAACCTCGCCCTGCTCCGCGAGCTGATGCCCAACCTCACCGAGGTCGGCCCCGCCGAGGGCTGGCAGGCCTGCCGCACGAAAGGCGCGGGCCGGATGAGCGAGCCGGAGGCGATATTGGATGTGCTATCAGATTTGATCGTTTCTTAGGATTGTATTGATGGCTGCCCCACTGCTTAATCTTGTTGTACTCCGCTCATCCAACTTGATTCTCGCGCAATGTTTCTACGAACTCATAGGGCTCAGTTTTCTTCGTCACCAACACGGGAAAGGCCCCGAGCATTTGGCTTGTGAAAATGAAGGCGTTGTATTCGAAATCTATCCGCAGCAGTCGGGAGGCGATACAACGAAGTCAACTCGAGTCGGTTTTCAGGTCGATCAAATCGACACACTGCTTCAAACGCTTCGCGAGCAAGCCATCACAATCCTGATGCCTCCCAGAGATTCCCCTTGGGGCCGACGTGCAGTAGTTCTCGACCCCGACGGCCACAAGGTTGAGTTGGTTGAGCGCTGATCTCGGAAACTCAATATCTGGCTCTACAACGTCTTCTCATACTTCCACCCAAACCCCCGCCGGTTGTCGATCCAGCGCAGCCACGTCGGGCGGAATCGGTAGAACGCTTGCCGATCGATCGCGTCGCGGTACGGCGGGTCGGCGGTGAACGGGTACGTCGCCTCGTATAGCTTGCGGGCCAGCGCGATCGCGCTGGGGTTGCGCATCGCGTAGGCCTTGCCGTGGAACTGGAGGCCGTGGATCTGGTCAGGCGACTGCGTCGGGGCATACACCGTCACCGCCGCGTGAGGCCGGCCTGCCAAGTGCTGGGAGTGGCCACTCTCCGGGCTGCTGACCCAGTACAGGTTCCACGCGTCATCGCTGACGTACTGCACGTTCGCGGCGTGGGGGGAACCCTCGGCATCCGCCGTCGACAGTGACAGGGTGCGATGGCCAACCAAAAACGCCGAGATGTGCGGATAGATATCCTCGTCGTGCATCGCGTGCCCCATTGTCTCGCGACCCGAAACCCCGCGCTACACCCCCACCTTCGCCGCGATCCGGCCTATCGCCTCTTCAACATTCGCCCGGCTGTTAAACGCGCTCAGCCGGAAGAACCCCTCACCCGATCGGCCAAACCCGCTGCCCGGCGTGCCCACGACGTGCGTTTCCTGCAGCAGTTTGTCGAAGAAGTCCCACGACGAGATGCCCCCGGGCGTCTTGATCCAGATATACGGCGCGTGCTCACCGCCGAAGCAGGTCAGGCCTTGTGCCGTCAGCGCCTCGCGCATCAGCTTCGCGTTCTCCATATAAAACGCGACCAGGTCATCGCACTGCTTCTTGCCCGCGTCGGTATAAACCGCCTCGGCCCCGCGCTGGACGATGTACGACACGCCATTGAACTTCGTCGACTGCCGCCGGTGCCAGAGCTTATGCACCGACACCTCATTACCCGACGCGTCCTTCGCCATCAGCGTCTTAGGCACCACCGTAAACCCGCAGCGTGTCCCGGTGAACCCCGCCTTCTTCGAGAAGCTGCGGAACTCAATCGCACAGGTCCGAGCCCCTTCCATCTCGTAGATCGAATGCGGGATGTCCTCGGGGGCCTTGTCGTTGATAAACGCCTCGTAGGCCGCGTCGAAAAGGATGATACTGCCGTGACGGTTCGCGTAGTCCACCCACTGCTGGAGGTACTCTTTGGTCGCGACGGTCCCCGTGGGGTTGTTGGGGTAGCAGAGATAGATCAGGTCGACCTTCTGCTCGGGGATCGGCGGGGTAAAGCCGTTGGCCTCGGTCGCGCGGAGGTAGACCAGCCCGCCGTACTCGCCGTCGGCGTCGGCGTCGCCGGTCGCGCCGTCCATCACGTTGGTATCGACATACACCGGGTAGACCGGGTCACTCACCGCGATCGTGTTGCCCGCGCCGAAGATGTCGAGGATGTTGCCGCAGTCGCACTTGCTGCCGTCGGAAACAAAAATTTCGTCTGCCGCGACCTCACAGCCGCGGGCCCTGAAGTCGTGCTCGACGATGGCTTCACGCAGCCAGGCGTGCCCCTGCTCCGGGCCGTAGCCGTGGAACCGCTCGCGGTGACCCTGATCGTCGATGGCCTTCATCATCGCGATCCGGCAGGCCTCGGGCAGCGGCTCGGTCACGTCGCCGATACCCATCTTGATGATCTTCGCGTCGGGGTGCGCCTCGGCAAACGCGCTGACACGTCGGCCGATCTCAGGGAACAAGTAGCCGGCCTTGAGTTTGAGGTAGTTGTCGTTGATCGTGGTCATGTGGTTAGCCACAAAGATGCACAAGAGTCACAAAACGAGGTTTCATTTCTGTGGCTTATGTGATTTTTGGTGGCGACTCCTGATTAGAATTTTGAAACTGCAAACTGACGCGCCGCATCGAGCGCTTCGTTGATTTTAGTGGCATCTTTCCCGCCCGCACGCGCGGAGTCGGGTCGGCCGCCGCCGCCGCCGCCGACCACCGGCGCGACGTGTTTGATCCAGTCGCCCGCCTTCAGGCCTTGTTCGATCAAGCCCTCGGGCACCGTCGCCATCAGCGCAACTTTACCGTCCGCCGCGCCGATCAGCAGCACCGCCGACTCAGGGTGCTTCTTACGGAAGACATCCATCGGCGCCTGGATCGCGGCCGCGTCGCAGTCGCCCAAGTCCGCGACGATCACCGGGCCCGACAACTCCTCCGCCAGCTTGCGTGCGGTCTCGACCGCAGCCCCTGCCGAGGCCTTCTGCTTGGCCTTGTTGAGCTTCTTCACCGTGTCCTGCACCCGCTTGATGCCGTCGCGCAGCGATGCCTTTGCCAGCGCGGGCAGCACCTGCGACGCCATCGCGTCGGACACTTCGCTGACCACCGCGGTGAGCTGGTCGGCATCCTGCCCGCCCCCGGCCGCGCTCAGCCGGGCCAGCAACTGCTCGCCCGCGGCCTGCGCCTTGTGCGCCGCCGAGCCGGTGATCGCGGTGATTCGCCGGATGCCTTTCGCGACCCCCTCCTCGCTCACGATCACAAAGCCCTCGGCATCGCCCGTCTTCTTGAGGTGCGTCCCGCCACAGAACTCGATCGACAGGCCCGCCCAGTCCGCGCGATCCGGCTGCGCCAGGAGGTCCTCGACCGGCGCACCGATCGACACCACGCGCACCGTCGGCGGATACTTCTCGCCAAACACTGCGCGCAGGCCGTTGATCTTCAGCGCATCTTCCTGCGGCGCATAGCCCGTATAGACCGGCAAGTCGGCCGCGATGTCGTCATTGACCTGCTTCTCCACCGCCTCAAGCTGCTCGGCCGTCAGCGGCGCGTTGTGCGAGAAGTCGAAGCGTGTTTTTTCATCATCAACCAGCGAGCCCTTCTGCGCTGCCTCAGCGCTGACATGGTCGCGTAGCGCCCGGTTCATGACGTGGGTGATGGTGTGGTTGTTCTGCGTTAGGCCCCGACGCTTAGCATCGACCGCGAGGGCGAGGGTCACTTGCTGGGACGACGCCAACGTGCCCGAGACGACTTTGCCGAGGTGGAAATGCGTGTCCCCGACCTTGACCGTGTCGATGACATTCACACGCGCGCCGCCGGGGATTTGAATCACGCCGGTATCGCCGACCTGCCCGCCGGCCTCGGCATAGAACGGCGTCTGCCCCAGCACCAACGCGCAGGCCCCGCCCATCTCGATCTGATCGACCGGCTTGTACGCCCCGCGATCACCAACCATCCCGAAGACATCCATCGAAGTCAGGACACCCATCGCCTCGGTTTGGCCGTAGCCGGTGAACTCGGTCTTGGTCAGGTCCAGTTGCTGAACCAGCTCGACCAGCGACGCTTTCGCATCGGACGCGCCCCCGCCACCCCGGCTGATCTCGCGGGCCTTCTCCATCTCACGCTCGAACCCGTCGAGGTCCACGGTCAGCCCGCGCTCCTCGGCCATGAGTTGAGTAAGGCCGATCGGGAAGCCGTAGGTGTCGTGGAGCTTGAAGGCGCCTTCCCCTCTGATAACAGCATCAGCAATGTTGTTGGCTCGCATAAACTGAATCTGAGAGTCTGCATCTAACGGGATTTCCAGAGTTGTCCCGTCTTCTTTTCTTACTATCACACCTGCGTTAGGTACTGCATTACCAAAATCATCTTTGTATCCACCCGGACCAACAAAGAAATTTTTCTCGGAGACACGAATGGCTATTGCGGTGGCTGCGTAACCCTCGAATAACGCAATGCCACGATTCAACGTTCGTCGGAAACTCTCTTCTTCCTCGCGTAGTTCCTTCTCGACCTCCCCCTGCTTCGCTTTGATCTCCGGGAACGTATCGCCGAAGTGTTTGACGACGGTCGGCACCAGCTTGTAGAAGAACGGCTCCTCGACGCCCAGGGTCTGCTTGCCGTAGCGCACCGCCCGCCTCAGGATTGAGCGCAGGACGTAGTTGCGCCCTTCGTTGCCACAATGCGCCCCATCGCTCAACGCGAAAACCAGCGTGCGGATGTGGTCGGCGATGACGCGGTAGGCGATGTTGATCGGGTCTTTGAGCTCGGCCTCATCCGCCCCCGGGATGTAGGCCCGGGCACCCGTGACCTTCTGGATCGTGTCGAAGATCGGGGCGAAGACGTCGGTGTCGTAGTTGCTGTCTTTGCCCTGCAGGACACGGACGATGCGCTCAAAACCCATGCCGGTATCGACGTGCTTGGCGGGCAGGGTGGAGAGCGAGCCGTCCTGGTTTCGGTTGAACTGGATGAAGACGAGGTTCCAGATCTCGACGACGGTGTCCTGTGCGTCCGCGTTGACCAGTGCGCCGCCGGACTTGTCGGGGCTGCGGTCGTAGTGCAGTTCCGAGCACGGTCCGCAGGGGCCGGTGTCGCCCATCTCCCAGAAGTTGTCTTTCTTGTTGCCCGGCTGGACACGGTCGGCGGGCAAGAACTGTAGCCAGAAGTCGCGTGCTTCGTGGTCGGGTTCGAGGCCTTCGCTTTCGTCGCCCTCGAAGTAGGTCGCGTAGAGGCGTTCGGGGTCGAGCCCCCACTGGGTGACGAGGAGTTCCCAGGCCCACTCGATGGCTTCTTTTTTGAAGTAGTCGCCAAACGACCAGTTGCCGAGCATCTCGAAGAAGGTGTGGTGGTAGGTGTCTTTGCCGACGTCGTCGAGGTCGTTGTGCTTGCCCCCGGCGCGGATGCACTTTTGCGTATCGACGGCGCGGGTGTAGTCGCGTTTGCCGGTGCCGAGGAAGACGTCCTTGAACTGGTTCATGCCGGCGTTGGTGAACATCAGGGTCGGGTCGTCGTAGGGGACGACGGGGGACGACGGCACGGCGGTGTGGCTGTGCTTCTCGACGAAGAAGTCGATGAACTGCTGACGGACCTGCGCGCTGGTGAGTGTCGTTGCGGTGGGCATGGGATCGTGTGCCGGGTTTGGGGGCGTGGATTCGTTGGGGCCGGAGCGAATCGGACAGTATAGCGGAGCGGGTGGACGTTTCGGGCCGGCCGCGCTAGGGTAGGGTCTTGGTGGGATTGGAGCTTTGAGGGGCTGGGATGACAATATCCCACGGCGAGCCGCTGCGTGGCAAGCCGTGGGCTTGGACTTGGAGGGTTGTACGGATCATGGCTGAGACAACAAAGAAACAGATCATCGTGCTGGGGTGCGGTTTTGCGGGGCTTTCGTTTGTGCAGTCGTGCCGCGGGCTCAAGGACAAGGCCGACATCCTGGTGGTCGACAAAGAGAACCACCACCTGTTCCAGCCGCTGCTGTACCAGGTCGCGATGGCGGGTTTGTCGGCCCCGGAGGTGTCCGAGCCGATCCGCTCGCTGTTCCGCAAACGGCCCGAGGTGCGGACGGTGATGGACACGGCCGAGTCGATCGATCTCGACAAGCGCGAGGTGATTCTGGCAGTGGGCGGGGTCGAACGCTACGACTACCTCGTGATCGCGATGGGTGGCAAGGCGTCGTACTTCGGGCACGACGAGTGGGCGGAGCACGCGCCGGGGCTCAAATCGCTGGACGACGCGATGCGTATCCGCCGGGGGGTGCTGACGAGTTTCGAGATGGCCGAGGCGATCGACGACGAGGCGCGTCGGCGGGAACTGATCACGGTCGTCATCATCGGCGGCGGCGCGACGGGGGTCGAACTGGCCGGGGCGATGGCGGAGCTTGCCAAGCGGGTGTTCAAGCGAGATTTCCGTGAGATCAACCCGGCCGACGCACGGGTGGTGCTCGTGGATGGCGGGGACCGTCTGCTTGGTGCGTTCCCGGAGTCGCTCTCGGCCAGCGCGCTGCGTCAGCTCGAATCGCTCGGGGTCGAGGTCATGCTCAATACGCGGGTCGCCTCGATCGATGCGCAGGGTGTGGACCTCAACGACGGCACACGGATCGACACCGCCAACGTGCTCTGGGGCGGCGGGGTCCAGGCCGTGCCCGTGACGCAGACGCTGGGGGTCGAGCTGGGCGCGGGCGGGCGCATCAGCGTCGGGCCAGACCTGAGCATCCCGGGCCACCCCGAGGTGTTTGTGCTCGGCGACATCGCGGACGTCACACTGCCCGACGGCACGAAGGCCCCGGGGCTCGCGCCGGCGGCAATGCAGATGGGCAAGCAGGTCGGGAAGGTCGTCCGCAGCGAGGTGAAGAATAGCGCTGGCGTGGGCGAGCCGGTCGGTCGGCCTGTGTTCAACTACAAGGACAAGGGGACGATGGCGACCATCGGCCGAAGCCGGGCGATCGCGTGGGTGGGGCCGTTGAAGCTGAGCGGTTTCTTTGCGTGGCTGGCGTGGCTGATCGTCCACCTGCTGCTGCTGATCGGGTTCCGTAACAAGATCGTCGTGATGGTGCAGTGGTTCTACTCGTACGTGACGTTCCGCCGCGGGGCGCGGATTATCTTTGGAAAGAAGCCGGCCGTGCAGCGCCGCGCGGGGGCCGACCCCGTGTCGCCTGCGTCGGCCCAATCGGCCGAAGTTTGAGGGGCGTGTTGCAGCTTGCGGGTAACTGGTCACAATGGCCTCACCCACCCCGGAGAAGGTCGCCCATGCCCGCGGTTTGTTTCTATTTCCAGCTCCACCAGCCGCGTCGCCTGCGCCGGTTCCGTGTGTTCGAGGCCGGGCACGACTACTACGACGACGAGTCAAACGCCCAGATCCTGCGGCGGGTGGCGGGCAAGTGCTACCTCCCGACGACCGCGTTGCTGCTGGATCAGATCCGGTCCCACCGCGGGAAGTTCAAGGTCGCGTTCTCGCTCACGGGTCAGGTGATCGAGCAGCTCCAGCGGTGGTCCCCCGAGGTGATCCAGCGTTTCCGGGTCCTGGCGCAGACCGGGTGTGTCGAGTTCCTGGCCGAGACATACAACCACTCGCTGTCGTCGTGTTACAGCCCGGGCAGCTTCGAGGACGAAGTCGACCGCCACGACGCGATGATCGAGGACCTGTTTGGTCAACGACCAAGCGTGTTCCGCAACACCGAGCTGATCTACAGCGACGCGATCGCGGGCCACGTCGCGGCCATGGGCCGGTACCGCGCGGTCCTCGCGGAAGGGGTCGACCGCCTGCTCGATGGCCGGTCACCCAACGTGCTCTATCGCCCGGCCGACCCGACGGCGGCGCGTTCGCTCGCGCTGCTGCTCAAGAACCACCAGCTCAGCGACGACCTCGCGTTCCGGTTTGGTGAGAAGTCGTGGCAGCACCACCCGCTCAAGGCCGGGACTTACGCGCAGTGGCTCACCGATCAGCCGGGCGATGTCGTCAACTTGTTCATGGACTTCGAAACATTTGGCGAACACAAGTGGGCCAACACCGGCATCTTCGAGCTGCTCAAACAACTACCCGGCGAAGTGCTGAAGCGAGACGCCAAGTTTGTGACCCCCAGCGAGGCGGCGGACCTGTTTGCCGCGAAAGAAACCTATGCCGCGCCGGACGTCACGAGCTGGGCCGACACCGAGCGTGACCTCTCGGCGTGGAACGGCAACACGATGCAGTCCTCGGCCATCAAGGCGCTCTACGAGTTGCAGCAGCCGGTTCTGAATACGCTGGACGCGGACCTGCTGGCCGACTGGCAGTCGCTGGGCACGAGCGACCACTTCTACTACATGTCGACCAAGCACCAGGACGACGGTGCCGTGCACGCGTACTTCAACCCGTACGACTCGCCCTACGACGCGTACCTGAACTACATGAACGTGCTGGAGAACCTGCGCGAGCGCGTCGCGCGGGGCTGATATCTACAACTGGTCGAACGCGGACTGCACGAGTTTTTCGTGGCTGCAGTAGATGCACTTCTTGTGCCGGGGGTGCATCGGGCGGTTGCACTTGATGCACTGGCTGACGGTCTGGGTGGCCTTGCCGTCCTCGACCCCGTCGAGCAGGTCGATCATCTTGACGCGTTCGAGCAGGTCCTTCTCCGTAAGGTTGGTCTTGTCGCGGAGCAGGGACCACATGGCCATGCAAATCAGCGAGAGGCGGTCGACGCGGTCTTCGAGCTGGGAGAGGTTCTGGTTGGCGCGGTTGGCGGCGGACTGTGCGGCGGCGGAGGTGCCCGCCGAAGCAACGGAATGCGACTCAGGGGTGTAGCCGAACATGCCGGGGTTAAGCATTGAGGTCTCCTTGGGTTGGCGGTCAAGTGCGATAAGCCGGGCGATCTGGGGGGTGTCGACCGGGGCTTCGTCGCAGACTCCTCAGCACCCGGCTTGGTTGCGCAGTACGTGCCACTCATCCTACCCCCAGCAGACCACGCAGCCCTGCGAAACGCTAGATGACCTGCGTCGCGCGGGGGAACGAGCCGAGGATCTTAAGGTGGCCGCAATGCCGCTTGGCCTCGACGATGGCCTGCTGGAAGTTGGGGTCGTCCTCGTGGGCAATCAGGTCGACAAAGAAGCTGTATTCCCAATTCACCCTTGGGTTGGGGCGTTTGTCGATGTGCGTCAGGTTCAGCCCGAAGTCGCGGAAGACGTTGAGGACCTCGGTCAGGGCCCCGGCCTTGTGCTCGGTGGTGAAGACGATCGCGGTCTTGTCGTCACCCGTCGGCTTGGTCGACTGATGGCCGATGACCAGGAAACGCGTCGTGTTGTTGGGGTTGTCTTCGATGTTCTCGAACTGGATATGGACGTCGAACAGCTTCGCGGCGAGCGAGGACGCGACGGCGGCGGCCCCCAGATGGGACTCCGCTGCGGCGATCTCGGCGGCACGGCTCGTCGAAGAGGCGACGATCTGCTCGGCCTTAGGGAACTGTGTATTGAGCCACTGCCGACACTGCGCCAGGGCCTGGGGGTGGGAGTAGACCCGGCGGACGTCCGGCGCGGCGCAGTTGGCGAGCAGGTTGTGGTGGATCGCGGTCTGGACCTCGGCGCAGATGCGGGCGTTGGTTTGCGCCAGGGCGTCGAGCGTGACGACGACGCTGCCCTCGGTGGAGTTTTCGATGGGGACCAGGCCGTAGTCGATATCGCGCCGCTCGACCGCGCTGAAGATCATGGGGATATCGGCCAGGTTGTCGTACTCGACGCTCGCGCCGAACTTGGCCTGCGCCGCCTGGTGGCTGTACGACCCGCCGGGCCCGAGGTAGCCGATGCGAAGAGCGCGTTCGAGGGCGAAGCTGCCGGACATGAGCTCGCGCCAGATCGCTTCGATGCACTTGTCGGGCAGCGGGCCGTGGTTGTACGACCGGACCTGCTCGAGCACCCGGCGTTCGCGGTCGGGCACGAAGATCGGCGAGCGGTCGGCCCGCTTGACGTTGCCGACCTCGACGACGACTTTCGCCCGCTCGTTGAGCAGCGCGACGATCTGCTGGTCGAGCTCATCGATCCTTTTTCGCAGGGGTGCCAGGGCTTGCTGCGTCGCCTGGAGCTCGGCATCGGGCGGGTTCGTAGGGGTCGAGTTGTGCGTTTTTTCACTCACGGGGCGTCATTGTATCGACACGCCACAATCCGGTGCGATAATAGAAGGGCAACCCAGTGCCCGGCAGGAGAAACCATGCACGCATCCGAAACGATCCAGCAATGGTTCGACCACGCCAGCCGATCTTTCCCCGCCGCGACCACCGGCGCATTGCTGGGTGCGATGGTGCTCGGGCTCGTGCTCTGGCTGCTGGGCGGGAAGCTGATGAAGACCGCGATGGTGATCGCCGGGCTGCTCCTGGGGCTCTATGGCGGGCTGCTGCTTTCGGGGTTTGCCTCCAGCGCGGGGTTTGTCGGTGTGCTCACCGTCGGCATGGCGATCGCGGGCGCGCTCGCGGCGGCGCTGTTGTTCCGGGTCTGGATGGCGGTGTCGACGGCGATCCTCTTCGCGATCATCGTCCCCGCTGCGGTGCTGGTCTGGGAGGGCACGCCCAGCAGCGACATCATGGGCCGAAGCCCCGCCGACGTGACTCAGGACCTGCAGCACCGGCTCAACACCGGCGAGGCCACGATCGACGACTTCACCCGCGACCGGGTCCAACGCATGATCGACGAGGGGTCGGTCCAGTCCCTCTCCAGCGCCGACAGCATCCTCCGTGAGCAAGGCCTCGAGGCGGGCAAAGCAGCGGGCGAGGCGATCAAGGGGGTCGTGTTCGACAACATCGAGGCGGTCCGGGCGTGGTGGCAGGACAACACGACCGAGGCGCAGCGGAATGTCGCGCTGGGCATGGGCGTCGGGGCGCTGGGCGGGCTGCTGCTGGGAGGGCTGTTCCCCAAGTACACCGCGGCGATCCAGGCGGCGCTAGTCGGCGCGGTGCTGCTGTTTGTCCCCGGACGCGAGCTTATCGTGGACTACGCCCCGGAGGCGGTGGGCTGGCTCCCCAGCTCGCCGCGTGGCGGGCTGATGGCACTGGGTCTGATAACGCTGCTTGGTGTTCTGGTGCAATGGACGCTGTATTTCAGGCCGGTCGATAAGAGTTCCGAGTAAGCGCCGAAAGGTCAACGGACTTCGCAGGTCCTGTCGGCGCTCAGAACGGAGCCGACCGATGAACCTTTTCCTCGCGCAAGCCACCCCCGACACCGCCAACGCGGCAGCCAGCACCGCCACCGAGCAGGCCGGCACAATCAATATCTGGTTCGAGGCCCACCGCCTCTTCGAGACCGGCGTCGATATCTTCTCGCGGGGCGACACCCTCGCCAAGCCCGACGAGCTGGTCGCACACCTCAGCCAGCTCGGCACGATCTGGGCGATCGTCTTCATGGTCGTCGGCATGGTCTGCCTGCTCAACGGCTACAAGTTCTACAAAATCGCCACCGTCGCGCTCATTGTCGCGCTGGGCTCGGGGCTGGGCTACTGGTTCGGCCTCGCGATCCAGGCCCCGCCGTTCATCGTCGCCGCCTGCCTCGGGCTATTGCTGGCGGTGATGGCGTTCCCGCTGATGAAGTTCGCTGTCGCGGTGCTCGGGGGGCTGTCAGGCGCGTTCATGGGCGCGAACCTCTGGGCCGGCATCTGCCGAACCTTCGACGCCGCCTACCAGACCCGGCTGGACGCGTACGAGGCCGCCGGTGCAACCGGCCCCAACCCCGCCGAGTCGCTATTGGGCAAGATCGCGATCAATACCCCGGCTGACATGTACTGGATCGGCGCACTGGTCGGGCTGCTCGCGTGCGGCATCCTCGCGTTCGCGCTCTTCAAGATCTCGATCCACATGTTCACCTCGGTGAGCGGCGCGACCATCGCCGTGTTCGGCGTCATCGCCCTGCTGCTCTCGATCGACTCCTTCCGCGTCACCGTCACTGACGGGCTCTCGGGCAGCGCGCTCATCATCCCCCTGCTCGTCTTCGTCCCCGCCGCGATCGGGTTTGTCATGCAGGAGATGGCGTCGGGCAACTTCGGGGGCAAGAGTGTCGCGGCGGCCTAAGCGACACGCCTACCCACCTCACGCGGCGGGTATCTCGCCCTGAAAAATCAGGCCGAGCGTCGGCGTCGGCGGCATCCGATCACGAAACCGATCCCTAGCAGCGCCCACGTACCGGGCTCAGGGATATTGACCTCGGGCGCAGCACCGACCGACCAGTTGCTCAGCGTCAGTTGCAGGTCCGCGCCGTTCACCAAGCCGTCGCCCGTGAAGTCGCCCTGCTCGTACACGCCCGCAGTGACGGCGCTGCCCCAGTTCGCGAGGATCAGGTCGAGGTCTTCGACCCCCACGAAGTCATCACCCGTCGCGTCGCCGGCAAAACGCACCGTCGCGTTGAGGCGTTCGACCGCGACCCCTTCGACGAGGTAGTCAAGCGACCACCCCAGCAGCCCATCCGCAAACAGAGCGCCTTCAACCTGATCAAACACGCCGTCGAGATTCGCCCCGGCAATCAGCAGCGCAACATCGCTAAGCAGCGCGCCGCCGTCATCCGCGAACGCAAGCGTCCCCGCGAGGTTGACGGCCAACGACGACGACAAAGCCGCCACGGTGGTGTGCGTCAGCGTACTGCCCGCGTCGAGCAGGAGGGTATCGATCTGGGCGGCGCTATCGATAAAGAGCCGGCCGCCCCGGCTGTCGGCGGTCGAGATGAAGTGGCTGCCAGTCGTCCCGCCGGTCAGGCGAAGCTCGGCCCCACCCCCCAGCAGATCGACCCGCCCGGCGGTCAGCGAAGACGATACCTCCAGCACCGCGGCGTATTCGTAGCCCACGAGCCGTACCGACCCGACATCCAGCGTCCCCATCGCGCCGCCCGAGCCCCCCGGCCCGACCCGGGCGTTTTCGATATGCAGCAGGCCCGTGATCGAGAGGTCGGCCCCGGGCTGGAGGTCGAACCGCAACGGCTGCGGCGTCCCGCGTGTCGCCGTGTTGCCGTACCCGAACACAGTGAGCGCGTTGAGCGTGGTGTTTGTGCTTGGCCCGGTGAATGCAACGCCATTGGTCGTCGCGGCGATGAGCGCGTGGCTCGTGCTGCTGGGGCTGCCCGCGGCTTGTTCGCTCAGCGTCTGCCAGCCGGCACTATTCCAGAAGCGCGACGTCGCCTCGTTATAGACCACGGTATTGCTTGGCAGCAGCACCGCCGCGAGGGCGCGGGCGTAGTCTTCGCCGTGGTCGAGGTAGAGCTGTTCGACCGCATGGGGGGTTTGCAGCGCCGCCGACTGGTGCGCGACACCGACCTCGGGGGTGAAGGCGTGTTCCGCATCGAGTTCGCCGCCCTGCAGGAAGGCCCAGCGCTCGGCCATTCCCGGGTGTGCGCCAAAGCTGCCGTTGAGGATATCGCTGGACGACATGCCGGTCAGGGCACGCAGCGCGTCGGTGAAGTCGGCGTTGCTGCCGGACTCATAGAGCTCGAAGGGTGTGTCGTCGCCGCCGCCGCCCGCGGGGTAGCCGTGAAAATCGAACAGGTAGTCGATGTTGGTCGTGGGATTGACGGCGTCGGGGTTGTCGCTGGTATCGCGGATGATCGCGTCGCGGACGGTGTCGACCTCTTCGTAGGGCTGCGCGCTGCCGGCTCGGTCCCACACGCGGTTATGATCGATGATGCGGATATGCTCGCTGCCTGTCCCGCTGTCCACGAACGTCGGTGTCTGCCCAAAGCCCTGGGCCGAGTCGTTGCCCCGCGTCTGCCCCAGCGCCCGGCCCTCGGGGTCGACGATCGGGTAGACGTGGAACTCGGCACCGTCGAGCAGCAGCTCCGCGATCGGGTGGCCCGACGCCAGGAAATCGACCATGCCCTGCAACGCGACGCTGGACTGGTGCTCGGACGCGTGGTTGCCGCCCATCAGCACGACCTGTTGTTTGCCGGCGTCCTCGATCCACGGATCGGTCACGGTGTAGGCGATCAGGTCATAGCCGGTGTCAACCGTGACGGTGCCTGTGCTGCCGGGCCGATGCGTGCGGATGAGGTCGACGTGTCCCGTGGGTGTTTGGCCGATGACGCCGAACTGCTCGGGTGTGGGGTTGGCGAACAGCGCGGAGGCGGTCTGTGTCACGCGGGGGTGGTTGATCAGCGACTGGGTATGTGTGCTGGCCATCTCTGGCGTGTAGGGCAAGCCGTATGAGATCTGGACGCTGCCCAGCCCCGCTTCAAACACGGCGTCGTTTCGGAAGCTGTAGGTACTGCCCGCCTGCGTCGTGACATCAAAGAAATGCCACTCGCCCGCGACACCCTGGCCGTCGACGTAGCGGTACATCGGCGAATAGGTCGTGCCATAGTTCCCGAACCAGGCCTGGGAGGTGTTGACCTGGAAGGTCGGCCGCAAACCGCCGACGCTGCCAACTTCAAACGCCCACCACCAGTGGTCGTTAGAAACGGAGAGCGACGGGTTCGAGCTCTGCGCACTCTCGGGGTTGATCACCGACCACCGCACCGGCTCGATCGTAATGATGTCGTCGGTGGTGCTGCCGGCGTTGTTTGGGTCGTGGTCGATCGACCAATACGAGCCGGACTGGAAGGCATCGCTGAAGGTCAGCGTCTGCTGCGCCGCCGCGCCGAACGACACCGAGACCGCTACGCCTGCCGAGGCGATCCACCCCGCGAGCCCGTTGTTCTTCGCTCCTGACATTGCAGTAGTTTACCTGCCAGAATGCGGGTTTACGAGTATTTATGGCTGTCAATCATGAGGAAAGCCCACGGCGTTGACGCTCGCATTTGCTCGCGTCAAAGCCGTGGGCTTGGTGGGGTTGTCTAGATTAGATGCTGGCTCAGTTGTTTTTGAGTACCAGTCGGTAGCGGGGGCTGCCGTGGCGGAGCTTCTCGAAAGCGTCGTTGATGTCGGCCATGGCGTAGGTCTCGGTCATCGGGGCGATCTGGTGGCGGTCGCAGAAGGCGAGCATGTCGTCCATCGTCGCCGGGCTGCCCGTAGGCGAGCCGGACAGCGACTTTCGGCCCATGATGAGCGGGAAAGCATTGCTCGTGCCGAAGGTGCCCATGACGGCCCCGGCGGTATGGAGCACGCCATCGGGCTTGAGCGCATTGACGTAGGCATCCCAAGGCAGGTCGGCGTTGGTCGTATTGATGATCAGGTCGAAGCTGCCGGCCATCTTGTCGAGTGCGCCGTCCTCGCCGGTCGCGACAAAGTGATGCGCGCCGAGTTCGCGGGCTTCCTCTTCCTTGTCCCGTCCGCGGGAGATGGCGGTAACCTCGCAGCCCCACTTGTTGAGGAACATGAGCGCCATGTGCCCGAGCCCGCCGATGCCGATGACGCCGACGCGGGCGGTCCCGGGCAGCGCGTGCTGCACGATCGGGTTGAAGACGGTGATGCCGCCGCAGAACAGCGGGCCGGCCGTCGCGGCATCGACCCCGTCGGGCACCTTGATCGCCCAGGCCCAGTGGCAGCGGACCTTGTCGGCAAACGCGCCGTGTCGGCCAACGATGGTCGCCTCGGCGGATGGGCAGAGCACCTGGTTACCACGCATGCAGTGGTCGCAGTGCATACACGACGCGCTGGACCAGCCCACCCCGACACGGTCGCCGACCTTGAGCTTGCCCGCCGGGACGTGCTCCCCGACCGAAATGATTTTACCTACGCCCTCGTGCCCGCCCACAAACGGGTACTGCGTCATGCCCCACTCGTTGTCGAGCATCGACAGGTCGCTGTGACAGATCCCGCAGTACTCGACCGCGACCTCGACCTCATCAGGCCCGAGTTGGCCGGGGTCATACTCGATCGCTTCGAACGTTTTGCTTTTTTCAGCAGCGGCGTAGGCCTTGATCATGGTGGGCTCCCAATCGTGCGTGGAGGTGTTGAGATGTTGCGGGCTGGCCAGCCAGCCCGCGAGGTCAGCAATCCTAGGCGGCATGATAAAGCCCGGCCCAGTGGAAGGCCGGGCTTCACGAAAATGTCACTGAAGCGGTGTTGCTAAGCGCTCAGTTCGCCGATCTTGCGCAGCCGGTCGTAGCGCTTGTTGACGAGGTTCTCGACCTTGAACCGCTTGAGGTCGCGGATCGCCTGCACGAGGTACTGCTCAAGCCGGTCGGCCATCATGCTCGGCCGGCGATACGCGCTGCCCAGCGGCTCTTCGATGATGTCGTCGATCGTCCCCAGCCGCAGGTTGTCCTTCGCGGTGAGCTTCAACGCCTCGGCCGCGTCGGCATTGGTCTGCGGTGTCGCCTGCTTCCACAGAATCGCCGCGCAGCCCTCGGGCGAGATCACGCTGTACCAGGCGTACTCCAGCATCGCCACGCGGTCGGCGACGGCGATCCCCAGCGCGCCGCCCGAGCTGCCCTCGCCGATGACGACGCTCACGATCGGCGTCTTGAGCCGGGCCATCTCCCGCAGGTTCACCGCGATGGCCTCCGCCTGGCCACGCTCCTCCGCGCCGATGCCGGGGTACGCGCCAGGCGTATCCACAAACGTCACCACCGGCAGCCCGAACTTCTCCGCGAGCTTCATGCAACGCAGCGCCTTGCGATACCCCTCGGGGTGGGCACAGCCGAAGTTCGCCTTGATCTTGTCGGCCGTGTCCTTGCCCTTGTGGTGGCCGATGACCATGACCTTGTGGGGGCCGATGCGTCCAAAGCCGCAGCGGATGGCGTGGTCGTCACTGAACTGCCGATCGCCGTGCAACTCGGAGAAGTCCTTGACGAAGGCCTGGACGTAGTCCATCGTCTGCGGCCGGAAGGGGTGGCGGGCGGCCTTGACGGTGTTACCCGCGGAAAGCCCCTTGTAGATCTTCTTGAGCATCGCGGTGTGTGACTGGCGGAGCTTGCGGATCTCGGCCCCCAGGTCGACATTGGGGTCGAGCCCGGTGCCCGAGCGGTTGGGGTCGTTCTGGACCTCCAGCTCGGTGATCTGTCGTTCGAGCGCGAGCAGCGGGCGCTCGAACTCAAGCTCGAAGGTGCCGGTATATTCGTTGAGTTGGGTCATATCAGGGGTCGCTTGGGGGGTCGCAAAGTCGGGCCTGCCGAGTCGGGCTATCCCGGAGGTCGGGCAAACGGCACCGCAAACCTGATAGTTTACCCCCGATGAGTGATTCCATGCCATTCCAGACCCAAACGCTGGTCATCGTGGGCCCGGGGCTCCTGGGCACAAGTGTGGCCCTCGGGTTGCGAGAACGCGGGTTTACCGGGCAGATCATCGGCGTCGGGCGTCGGCCCGAAACCCTCGCCCAGGCCAAGCAGACCGGCGGATACGACGAGCTCACCGCCGATCTGCCCGGGGCGATCGCGCGGGCGAGCATGGTGCTGATCGCGGTGCCGCTGTCGGGTTTCCGAGCGGTCTTTGAGCAAATCGCGGCCCACGGTCGGCCAGGCCTGATCGTCACCGATGTCGGTTCGACCAAAGCCAGTGTGATCGCCGACGCCAAGGCGCACCTCGCCGACCTAACCCGCGTGATCGGCGCTCACCCCATGGCCGGGGCTGAGACGCAGGGCCCCGCCGGGGCACGGGCAGACCTGTTTGTCGACCGCCCGTGCGTGCTGACCATCGCGAAGACCGACGACCTTGAGGCCGTCCGCACCGTGGAAGCGCTCTGGCAGACGCTGGGGATGCGGCTGGTCAGGATGACGCCCAAAGAGCATGATGATCAGGTCGCGGTGGTCAGCCACATGCCGCACCTGGCGTCGGTGATGCTGATGAGGGTCGCGGACCAACTGGGCGGCCTCGGGGTCGCTTCAAGCGGTTTCCGGGATACGACCCGGCTTGCCAGCAGTAATCCGCCGATGCGAGCCGATATCATTGAAGCGAACCGAGAGAGTATCCGTAACGCCCTCTCCGCCTTCCGCGTCGCGTGTGAAGAAATGGATCGCCTGCTGGAGACGGGCGACCGGGATGCCATCACACAGATGCTCGAACGGGTCAAGTCGGCCCGGGAGGCCTGGCTCGAATCGGCGGGGGGATAAACGCGTCACCTCAGGAGACCCCGATGACGAAATGGACCGCCCTGCCCACCGCGCTGTGCCTGATCCTGACGACCCACGCCCTGGCCGAAGACGACGCGCTCTTCGCCGCGGAGGAGGAGCCCGCCGAGGTCGCCGCCGAGCCCGCGGCGCAGGAGGCCGAGCCCGCTGAGCCGGAAGCCGACGCCGAGCCCACGACCGAAGAGCTCCAGGCGCAGGCCCGCGAACTCAACCAGCAGCTCCAGCAGATCCAGACCGAGCTCCGCCAGCTCAACCGGCAACAGGGCAACGGCAACGCCCCGGTCGGCCTCATCGACACCATCAACCTCCCCGAAGACCCGACTCGCGCCGACTGCGAACGCTTCATCGAAGAACTCGCCGAGGCGACCGAGGGCCAGAACTCCTTCTCAACCAACGACCCGCAGGTCCAGAAGCTCGCGCAGATCCCGCCCGAGCACATCGACCTGCTGATCACGGCCTCGACCGGCCGGTCCCCCCTCCGTTACCACGCGGGCTACGCGATGCGGGAGATGGACTTCAGTTTCCTGCGCGACCGGATCGACTCCCTGCTGCGTGACCAGCCCGCGATGATCGGCATCGTCGTCAGCCAGGGATGGGCCAACGACGCCAAGCAAGCCATCGCCGACAAGATTAACCAGCGCCCCGCGAACCTCGGCCTCGCGTGGTTCCAGGCCGCCTCCGAGCTCAACGACCCCGCGCTCTACGACGCCATCCACGACTGCGTCCTCCAGACCCGCAACTTCTCCCAGGTCATCCTCATGCTTGAGGGCATGGCCGACTACGACATCGAACGCACCGTCGCGGAGCTCTGGGAACGAAGCCAGCAGGACAATTCCAGCAACAACTACCAGGTCGCGATCGTCGCCGTCCGCTTCGGGTATGTCGACGCGCTGGGCGAGCTCATCAGCCAGCTCAACCGCCGAAGCATCTACTACAACAACAACGGCGAAAACACCTACGACACGCAGCGCGCCACCCTGATGCGCTACATCGATTACTCCGGCAGCATCGCCGAGATCGCGCAGTGGTTCGAGGACCACAAGGGCGAGCTGGTCTTCGACCACGTCACCCAGCGCTACCTCCTGCCCGAACAACTCGAACAGTTCTAACCCGGCCACGCGATGTCTGCGCCCGGCTATACACTATGGCCATGGCACACACGCTCGGCTTCATCGGCTGCGGGAACATGGCCCAGGCGATCGCGCACGCCGCGATCCGGCAAGGCGTCGTGCCCGCGCAAGACATCATCGCCTCAAACCCCTCCGCCCCCAAGCGCGAGCTGTTCGCGTCGTGGGGCTGTGACACCACCGACGACAATACGCAGGTCATCCGCAGCGCCAAACAGATCGTCCTGGGCGTCAAGCCGCAGGTATTCCCTGACGTCGCGCCGACACTCCGCAACGACCTCACCGACGAGCATGTGCTGATCTCGGTGATGGCCGGGCTCAGCGGTGCCCGCATCGCGGAGCTGGTGGGTCGGCCCTGCCGGGTGGTCCGGGCGATGCCCAACACGCCGCTGCGGGTGGGGCGCGGCGCAACCGGCGTCGCGCGGTGCGACAACGCCAGGCCCGGGGACGAGGCCCTCGCCATGAAGCTGTTCGAGGCGGGCGGGCTCGCGATCGCGATCGGGGAAGAACAGATCAACGCCGTCGCCGCGGTGTCCGGCTCGGGCCCGGCGTACGTCTTCCTGCTGGCCGAGGCGATGCAGCAGGCGGCCGTCGAGCTGGGCCTCGCCGACCACGCCGAGGCCCTCGTCACCCAAACCCTGCTCGGCTCCGCGGAGCTGTTGACCGATAGCGACGACGACGCCCCCACCCTCCGCCGGAAGGTTACCTCCCCCAAGGGCACCACCGAGGCCGCGATCCGCGTCATGCAGGACGCCGGCCTAAGCGCTACAGTGGTGCAGGCCCTCAAAGCCAACGTCGCCCGCAGCGAACAGCTCGCCGCGAGATAGACCCCCGCAAGGCCACGCCGACGCCGCGTCCGCAAAGTGCCTGGGACCCAAACACAACACCGCGACAGCACTCAATAGAAAGCAAACTCCTATGAAGACCTACAACCCCGGCACACACCTCGGCCTGCTGCTCACCCGCATCACACTCGGCCTCTACCTCACCCTCGCGGGCTGGGGCAAGCTCATGAGCGAGTTCAACATCGGCTTTGGCACCTTCTACAAAGGCGGCTTCTCGAGCAGCTCACCCGACTGGCTCCCCGTCTGGTTCGGTAAGCCCTACGGCTACGCGCTGCCCTGGCTCGAAGTCCTCGTCGGGGCCATGCTCATCCTCGGCCTGCTCACACGCTTCTTCGCCGCAGGCGGCTTTCTGATGCTCGCCAGCTTCACCGCCGTCAAAGTCATCGGCGCACAAAACATTACAGGCATCGGTGCGGATGAGAAAGGCATCTTCACCCCCAACTACATCATGACCGCGGTGTATTTCCTGCTGATCTTCACCGGCGCGGGTGCACTCTCCCTCGACCGCGTGTTCTTCGCCAAACGCAAAAGCAAGAAGGACGAGGACTAAGTTCGTAGCCGGGTTCAACTCAACCATCCATCTTCCATTCGTCATCAGTCATACCCGCTATGCCTTACGCCTCTCTCCGTGAGTTTGTGGATGCCCTCGACGCCGCCGGCGAACTTCACCGCGTGACCCAGCCCGTGTCGTGCATGCTCGAAGTCAGCGCGATCGCCGACCGCGTGAGCAAGTCCGACGCCGCGACCGCCTCGGCCACCGCGCGTGTGTTTGACCCACTGCACCACACCCAGGGCGGCAAGGCCCTGCTGTTTGAACACGTCATCCTCCCCGACGGGTCACGTAGTGAAATCCCGCTGCTCATCAACGCCTTTGGCAGCTATCGGCGGGTCGAGATGGCGATGGGGTGTGAGCAAGGCGGGCTGCAGCAGATCGCCGACAAGGTCGAGCACCTGGTCAAGCCCGAGCCGCCGACGGGGCTGATGAACAAGATGAAGAAGGGGCTTGAGCTGGCGAAGGTGGCGCAGCTGCCGCCCAAGGTCGTGCGCTCAGGCCGGTGCCAGGAGGTCGTACTACGGGGCGACGAGATCGACCTGCTGAAGCTGCCGGTCATCAAGTGCTGGCCCGACGATGGCGACCCGCGGGCGTGTGGCTACCCGCTTTCGCCCGAGCAGTCGGGCACGGCGGCGGGATTAGGCCGATACATCACGCTGGCGGGGATGTACACCATCCACCCCGACGACGCGGGCAAGCCCGACGGCGAGCCGCGCACCAGCCGCAACGTCGGCATGTACCGGGCCCAGCTCATCGACGGCCAACGCACCGCGATGCACTGGCACGTCCACCACGACGGCGCACGCCACTGGCGGGCCTGGAAAGCACACAACGAACAACGCGGCGACCATTCCGGGGGGATGCCCTGCGCGATCGTGCTGGGCGGGGAGAGCGTCCTGCCCTACGCCGCGACCGCGCCGCTGCCGCCGGGCATCAGCGAGCTGCTGTTTGCGGGCCTGCTCAACGACCACGCGATCAAGATGGTCCGCTGCCAGACGGTCGACCTCCATGTGCCCGCCAACGCCGAGATCGTCATCGAGGGGACCGTCAGCACCCAGGCCGGCCCCATCGGCTATGACCCCCGCGAACAAGCCGCCGCCCCCCTGGACCTGGGCCACGAAGTCTTCGAAGGGCCCTTCGGCGACCACACCGGCTTCTACTCGCTGCCCGACCGCTACCCCGTCTTCACCGCCTCGGCCGTGACGATGTGCAAAGACCCGCTGTACCCCACCACTATCGTCGGCCCGCCGCCCCAGGAAGACTACTACCTCGGCAAGGCCACCGAACGCATCTTCCTCCCCCTGCTCAAGACACTCGTCCCCGACATCATCGACTACGACCTCCCGATGTTCGGCTGCTTCCACAACTGCGCGTTCATCAAGATCAAAAAGGAGTATCCCCTCCAGGCCCGCCGGGTCATGCACGCGATCTGGGGGGCCGGGCAGATGGCGTGGACCAAGGTGATCGTCGTCGTCGACCACGATGTCGATGTCCACAACCACGAAGACGTCCTGTTCCACCTCTGCGCCAACGCCGACCCGGGACGCGACCTCGAGATCGTCAACGGCCCGCTCGATATCCTCGACCACGCAGCGCCGCGGCTGGGCGCAGGGCACAAGATCGGCTTCGACGCGACACGCAAAATCCCAGGCGAAGAAGTCAACGGCAACCCCGTCCGGGCCTGGCCCACGTACCTCGACCGGCTTAGTCTCGACGACAAGCTGCAGGCCATCGTCGACGCCGCGATCGCCTAACGTCTGTCACAAGAAAACCGCCAACGACCGGTACCCGTGGTACCTCCACAGGTTTAGCCGCCGTGGTACGGTCGTCACGTGATTAGTCGAGCCCGAACAACTCGGGGAAGAATTGCGCGCTGCCGATGTTGGGGTCGTTGGGCATGTTGCGGTAGCGCACGATCGCGTTGGCTTGGCTGTCGCGCATCGCCTGGCCCAAAAGCTGGCACTGCCGGGGGTGGAGCCGCATGATCGTCCAGCTCGTCCGCTCGGTGATCTCCAGATCATCGAACTGACTCAGCAGCAGCAGAGGCGGGTCGTCGTCCGACACGAGCTGCGCGGGGCTGATCGTTTCCACGAGCTCGATCAGTTCGCCATCATCGAAGGGCTCCAGGTAGTTGACACCCAGCCATTCGGGCAGATAGCGCTCGTGGTTATTGAGCGGCAGGCCGTGCGTTTCCCAGTAACGCGGGTCAAAGGAGGCGAGCGGGTTGATCGCCATCGCACCGACCACACGGGTGGATTGAGCCATGAGCCCGTACTCGTCGTAAGGGTCTTCGTCGATGTCGCGGTTGGCCCGGCGTTCGCGTTCGCTTGCGTTGGGTCGCTCGGCCAAGTCGTCGTGCAGCGCGAGGTAGAGCGCGAGATTGGCGCCCGCGTCCTGCCCAGCCACTGCGAACTGCTCGGGATCCAGGTTGTACTCATCCGCGTTGAGCCGGAGGAACTGGACCGCGCGGGCCGCGTCGTTGAAGCAGGCGGGGAACGGCTCCTCGCGGGTGTAGCGGTAGTTGACGCTGGCGACCGAGATGCCGCTCGCGAGCAGCGCGCGGGTATCGATCTGGACATCGCTCTTGTCGCCCGTGACAAACTGCCCGCCATGGAAAAAGATCACCAGGGGCCTGGGGCCGCGGCGTTCTTCGGTGGGCGGCGCGAGGTAGAGGTCGATGCGGTGACGCTCGTGGTCGCCGTAGACGACGTCGCGGTGCGTCGGGCCGCGCTGGCGGTCGTTGCCCCGGCCGCGTCGGCGGTTGCGCTGGTCCTCTTCCCACTCTTCGGTGCGTGCCTCGATAAACTCGCGGGCCTCGTCCGCGGTCAGGATGCCGTCGCCGTCGGCGTCCGAGTCGGGGAAGCGTTCGAGGATCCGCTCGAGGTTGCGGTTGTTGTCGCTGGTCGCGTCGTCGGGGATATCGAAGCGGTCGCGCCGGTTGTTGTCGTCTTCGCCCTGCGCCAAGACAGGCCCGGCCGGCGCAGCAACCACCAACACAACGGCGGCCAGCCCGAGTGCCCTCCGAATCATCGCCTTACATCGCGTTGCCATCCATGAACTCCGGTTGCTTGGTCGCTCGATCTGCTTCTACGGCCCCACTGCCTGCCGATCCATTTTATCCTATCGGCCCGGCGGCTTCGCGACCGATGCAGATTCCGCCTTGATCCCCGAAAGAACTGGCTTTTCAGGAGAATGTGATGGCTGATCCAAAGACTTGGCGGGTGTACCTGGCGGGCGAGGTCCACTCGGACTGGCGTGAGCAGGTGAGGCAGGCGGTGAGCGACGCGGGCTTGCCGGTGGTCTTCACCGGGCCGGTGACCGACCACGACGCGTCGGACGGTGCGGGCGACATGCTGGGCACCGCCCCGGAGGGTGACGGCGTGTCGTACGGCAAAACATTCTGGCGCGACCGTCAGTCGGCCGGGGTCAACGCGATCCGCACCCGCACGCTGCTCGCCGAGGCGGACGTAGTCGTGGTCCGGTTTGGCGAGCAGTACAAGCAATGGAACGCGGCCTTCGATGCGGGCTACGCCAGCGCCTTAGGCAAGCCGGTGATCACACTGCACGCCCCGTCGCTGACCCATGCGCTCAAGGAGGTCGACGCCGCAGCGAGCGCGGTGGCACAGACGCCGGGGCAGGTGGCTGAGGTCCTGCGGTACGTCATCGCGGGGTGAGTGTGGGCGGGCTGGCTCAAGTGGCTGGCTTGGCCTATGTGTCATGCGCGTCGGCGTGCGCAATGCCGTATCCTCCGGTGATGGTGCACTTACGAATCTTGGCGGTGGTAGGCCTGGTGCTGGCGATGGGCGTAGGCTGCGCCGTGACCGAGCCCGATGACTCCGATACATCACGTGTCCGCGCAGCGTTTGGGGAGGGGGCCGACGTATCGATCCCGGGCCTTGCGAGCGAGCTGGGCATCTCACAGGTCGCGGTGGTCGAAGCGATGCCCGAGTCGATGCGGGTCGCCTTGCCGACGAACGACCTGCCCGCGTTGTTGCCGGCGGTCTGCGAGGTCGGCCCGGTCTCCGTGCGGTTCGCCGGCGTCGTCGGGGGCTCATCGGTGATGTTCGAGGGTCGGGTGTCGGTGCACTCGTTCACCGATGACCGGCTGGTTCTCCAAGGCGAAGGCGGATCACCGAGCATCGACCTGTCGCCGCACGGCCTGGCCTACGTTTCACTGGTCCGCACTCCGCCCGGCCGGGGCGACGGCAGCGGGCGGTGGGTGTACTTTTTTGGCAGCGCCGGCGAGCCGGTGATGGTGTGGGGCGTGCCGGGTGACCCGGCCGCGATCCGTGCGTTCGATCGCCTCTGGTCGCGTTTTGCCCAGTGACCCGCACGAGGTATCCGGGGGGAGGCTGCGCGATCCCCAACCACCATCCGCGAGTCTTTAAGGGGGCTTGAACCTCGTTATCAATAACTCAAATGCGTTATGCGTCGGAGTGGGATCGTGCATATCCCCACTCAAAAGGTTTGCAATCCACTCTTTCATTGTGGGTGAACTTTTTGTATGCTGCGTGTGGAAAGAGCAGCGTGTTAGCGCTGCGACCTACTCACCAGGAGGCATCACGGGGGTAGGGGGAAATTGGTATCGATGCAGCCGCTTCGGCGGAGAAAAGAGGTCTTATGTCTTATCGTCTGTGTCTCGCCGCCCTGCTCTCGGCTGGGGCTGTTGCAGCGCCCTCGGCGACCGCCGCAGTCGTCAACATCAACGGAAACGCGTTTGAGCTGGATCAGTTCACCGGCGCATCGGTCACCTACCGATCCGACGGCAGCGTCACGTTCGACGGCAAGTTTTGGGACAACGCGGTTGGTGTAGATATGGTCACCCTCGGCGAGCTCGCCGCCGGCCAGTTCGGCAGCGACCCCGGCGACCAGGTCTCCCTCAACAGCACCGGCGCCGCCGGCCCCGACTGGCTCCAACTCAACTACGGCACGGGGATCACCATCACCGCCGCCAACAACCAGTTCATCGTCTACGAAATCACCAGCAGCTCCTCCGGCGTCGATGTCGAAGGCACCAGCTTCCGCGTCTCGTTCAACGGCGGCGCGTTTGTCAACGCAAGCTCCGCCGTTGCCACCCATATCCCCGCCACCACTTACCCCGGCACCGGCGCGGAAGACGTCAACCAGATCGCCTTCGATCTCCTCACCATCGGCGGCCTCAGTTCCGGCGACGTGCTCACCTCCGTCCGCATCGAAAACCTCGACACCGGCGGCAGCACCTCCGACCCCGACTTCATCTTCGCCGGTGTCATCACCCCCGAGCCCGGGTCTCTCGCCCTGCTCGGCCTGGGCGGGCTTGGCGTCCTGCGACGCCGACGGGCCTGACTCGAACCGCCCTCGACAGCATGAATCAGCCACCACGGCGGGAGAACCTTCTCCCGCCGTTTTTTTTACACTGATCTGGCCCCATGAATGCCCCGGCAACGCATGTCTCTGTGGCAACCTGAACCACACCCTCCGCTGGAGAACTCCCCATGAAACACCGCCCCCTGACAAACGCCCTCCTCGCCGCCGCCCTGGTGTTCCCCGCGACCCTCGCCGGGGCGCAGCCACGGCCCACGCCCCGCCCGGCCCCCGTGCCCAACCCGGCACCCCAGCCCCAGCGACAGCAGGCCCCCGAGTACATCCCCCTCGCCGTCGGCCAGACACACGTCAACGCCATCAACCGCAACGACTACGCCGCGCCCGATGGCAAGTACTACGACTACTACCACGTCGAACTCGACGCCTCGAGCGCTTACCACTTCTCCGTCGTCGGCCAGGGCTACCCCGCCACAATCGACATCCTCTACGAAGACGGCTCGCCGGTAAACGACCTGAAGGTCTCGCAGCTCGCGGGTAACGCCCTGGTCATCTACACCCCCCGCCAGAGCGGCGTGTACACCATCGCCGTGAGCACCGCCCGTCCTCAGGACTCGGGCCGATACATCCTCCACGCCGTCGAGGGCGACGAGCGACTGCCCCAGCGCCCTAACCAGACGGGCGGCGTCACGATCCCCGAAAGCACCCAGCCCTTCACCGGCGAGCTCAACGAGCAGAGCGACACCTCCTCGCAAGGCCGGTACTTCGACTACTCGATCCTTGAACTCGAAGCGGGCACCCCCTACTGCCTCTATGTCGAGTCGCCCGACGACGGCGTGTACATGGATGTCGACAGCGTCGATGGCAACCCGATTGAGGTTCTCGCGATCGAGCAGGAAGGCGCGTTCTACATGTTCACCCCGACCGTCTCGGGGCGGCACGCCATCATCACCTGCACCAAGCAGCCCGGCAACGCCACGTCCTACACCGGCTACGCCTGGGTCCCGCGCACCGGCTCGAGCGAAACCATCCTCGACCAGCTCACCAACGAAAGCACCCTGCTCGACGACGGCTGCTACTTCGACTTCCACGAGATCCAGCTCACCGCCGGCACGACCTACGTCATCGATGTCACCTCCGATGAGTTTGACACCCTCGCCTATCTCTTTGATGGCGAAAACAACCAGCTCGCCACCAACGACAACGGCGAAAACACCGGCACCAACGCGCAGATCACCTACACCCCGCAGACCACCGGCACTTACTACGTCGGCATCAGCACTACCACCCCCGGCGCGACCGGCGGCTACATGGCACGCGTCGCCTCGGGCGACCGCATCGGCCAGGACCCCGGCGTCCGTGTGACACGCGGGCAGGAAGACCACGCCAACCCGGCCGGCCCCGTCGTCGGCCGGTGGGAAGTCATCACCTTCGAGATGAACGGCACCACCGACGAGGTCCCCGAAGGCGCACTGGTCCTTGAGTTCACCGCCGACGGCATCGGCCGATCCTACATGGGCGGCAACCTCCAGGACGAAGGCCAATACACCGTCGCCGGCGACCAGATCACCATGATCTCCAACAACAACGACAACCCCGACGACACGATGACCTTCAGTGTCCAGGGCGACACCATGACCCTCTCGGGTGAGTTCCAGCCCGGCCAGCAGGGCGTCATGACCCTCCGACGCGTCGCCGGCGATCACGACACCCCCGCCAACAACGCCGGCCAACTCGTCGGCCGGTGGGACCTGCTTGCGGTCGTCCGTAACGGCCAACGCGAAGAGCTCAAGCTCGGTATGTTCGCCTACGAGTTCCACGCCGACGGCAGCACCACCTACTTCGAGGGCGGCCGCCCCGGCGACCAGGGCACCTACACCCTCGCGGGCGATCAGCTCACCATGACCGACGGCAACGGCCAGGACGAGGTCAGCACCCTCGCCTTCGACGGCGACAACCTCACCGTCACCATCGAAACCGCGCCGGGCCAAAACATCACCCTCCTCCTCCAGCGTGCCGGCGGCGAACAGCCCGACCCCCGCAACGCCAACGACCCCGCGATCCAAGGCCGATGGGAGTTCGTCACCGTCGTGGCCAACGGCGAAACCAATCAGGTCCCCGCGGGCGCCCTCGCCTTCGAGTTCCTGCCCAACGGCACCATCCGCATGTACCAGAACGGCCAACTCAGCGAGCAAGGCGAGTACACCGCCCAAGGCGACCGCCTCGACGTCACCATCGACAACGCCACCGAGAACAACACCTTCCGCATCGAAGGTGACACCCTCACGATCGACACCATCATCCCCCCCAACACGCCCGCCACCATCACCCTGCGACGAGTCGATGAGTAAATCCTCTCAGTCAAAACATACGAAAGCCCGGCCCAAACGTGGCCGGGCTTTTCTTATCATGTAGGCTGTGTCTCGCCCGTCACCCGACCCACCGAAAGAACCACCATGCCCTACGTCGATGGCTTTGTCCTCCCCGTCCCTAAAGATCGCGTCGACGACTATCGCAAGGTCGCCGAGCAAGCGTCGAAAGTCTGGAAAGAGCACGGCGCGCTCGAGTACTGGGAATGTGTCGGCGACGACCTCGAGGCCCACGACAACGGCCCGATGTCGTTCCTCAAGATGGCCAACGCCAAAGACGACGAGACCGTCATCTTCGCGTGGGTCGTCTTCGAGTCCCGCGAAGCCCGTGATCAAGCCAATGAGAAAATCATGGCCGACCCCCGCCTCAGCGAGATGATCGACAAAGACGACCCCATCTTCGACTACACCCGCATGTCCTTCGGTGGCTTCAAGCCGATCGTCCGGGCGTAAACACTCCCATGCAAGTGCAACGCCACGC
>JBITAC010000008.1:0-20781 GCA_044439905.1 Phycisphaerales bacterium JB063
AAGACCGCCTAGGCGTCCCAAAGAACAAGCCACTGGCCGATGTACTCCCGACTATCACGCTCAAGGCCAAAGACTTCGCCACCGAAGTTACCAACTTCAACATCCGCAAAGATGACTTGCAAGGTGAAAGCCCGATCACCCGCGAGCACATAAAGAACAACTCCGCCGTCAGGGACCTCCTGATTGACCGCGGCATCAAACCCGAAGAACTGCCCGCCGACGAAGACATCAAGAAGGTCGAACGGCGCGTTGAATCTGAGACCAAGAAACTGCCCGACAAAACAGATAAGCTGGGCGGCTGACCGAAACACTGATACAGACACAAGGAAGTACCCCATGGCCTGCTGTGACGGACCGACCGAAGCTTTTGACCTGACCAAACCTGTCGACGTGAATGCCAAGCGGCTGATTAACTGCAAGGCCGTCGATGTGAACCAGCTCTGCCCGATCAAGTACCAGTGGGCGTGGGAGCACTACATCAACGGCTGCGCGAACCACTGGATGCCCACCGAGGTCTCGATGCAGAAAGACATCGAGCAGTGGAAAGACCCCAAACTCTTTTCCGACGACGAACGCCGCGTCATCATGCGCAACCTCGGCTTCTTCTCGACGGGCGAGTCGCTGGTCGCGAACAACATCGTGCTGGCCATCTTCAAGCATGTCACCAACCCCGAGGCCCGGCAGTACCTGCTCCGCCAGGCCTTCGAAGAGGCGATCCACACCCACACGTTCCAGTACGTCTGCGAGTCCTTGAACCTCGACCACCGCGAGGTGTTCAACATGTACCACGAGGTCGACTCGATCGCCGGCAAGGACGACTTTGTGATGTCGCTCACCGCCGACGTCATGGACGACAACTTCAAGACCGACTCGACCGAAAACATCCAGCGCTTCCTCAAGAACCTGGTCGGGTTCTACGTCATCATGGAAGGCATCTTCTTCTACTCGGGCTTCGTGATGATCCTGTCGTTCCACCGGCGAAACCAGATGGTGGGGATCGGCGAGCAGTTCCAGTACATCATGCGCGACGAGTCGATCCACATGAACTTCGGGATCGACCTCATCAACGGCATCCGCGAAGAAAACCCCGACGTCTGGACCGAGGACTTCAAGCAGGAGTGCGTCGACCTCATCAAGCAGGCCGTCGAGTACGAGATCAAGTACGCCCAGGACTGCCTGCCCAACGGCGTGCTCGGGCTCAACGCCGAGGCGTTCGACGAGTACGTCAAGTACATCGCCAACCGTCGGCTGGAGCGGATCGGCCTGCCCACGCAGTACGACGGCGTGCGCAACCCGTTCCCGTGGATGAGCGAAGTCATCGACCTGCAGAAGGAGAAGAACTTCTTCGAAAGCCGGGTCACGGAGTACCAGACCTCGGGCAACCTCGAGTGGTAATCGGGTCCCGCGCGGCGTCGCGACAGATGTGCGCCATGCAGACACACGCTATCCCAACCCCGCCGCGAGGCGGGGTTTTTGATGCGCGGATGCGCCCGTCAGACGGCGGATGTGATGCGCCCGGAAATGGTTCATAGCGCTTGGCCTGGTCGCTTAAGCGACCAGGCCGAGTCGGCAACGCGGTGTGTTGTTGAAGGCACTACTCCGCCTGCTTGCGGATCTGGGTCGGGCTCGAGCCCAGCTCCCTTCGGACGGTCTTGTTGAAGAGTTGCAGGTCCGGCAGGCCGACGTCGCGGGCGATGACACGGATCGGGAGGGTGGAGTGCTGGAGCAGGTGCTCGGCGCGTTCCATCCGGCGTTGTCGGATGAAGGCGACGACAGTGTTGTCGAAGCGCTGACGGAACAGGCGGGTGAGCTGGTTGTTGGAGACACCCACGGCCTTGGCGATCTCGGCGACGCGCATCGGGGTGGCGAGGTTGAGGTTGATCAGGCGGACGGCGTCGTCGAGCGCGGGGTGGTAGGTGATCGGGTCGCCGTCCGCGCCGGCTTCGGGGGGGTCGGCGAGTTGCCAGAGGACATCCCACACCCTGGCCGAGGCCCGGCCCGGCGAGGCGCGGAACCAGTCGATGCCCTCGCGGAACTGGTTGTGCAGCAGCTCGAAGCGTCGGCCCAGGTCCTGGGTCGCGGGGATGGTCGGCAGCCCGCGGGTCGACTCGTGCCCGGGCAGTCGGAAGTGGGCGTAGGTGTGCTCACACTTGGGCTGTTTGAAGTGGTACTCCTGCACCGCGGCGGGTGGGGTGACGCCGACGGTGCGGGGGTAAACGCAGACGTGTCGGCCGTCGACGAAGAGCTCGGCCTCGTAGCGGTAGAAGTGGATCGACCAGAGGCCGGGGAGCTGGAATCGCTCGACGGGCGTGTGGCCGTGCTCGGCGTGGGCAAGCATGACGACCTCGGGCGGGCTGTGCAGCGGGATGGGCCAGTGGGGGGTAGGTCCGGGCATGGTGGAAATAAACTAGCGATTGGGCGGCTTGGCTGCTCTGTACCCTCCATTTTTGGGCGAGCAAGGTCCCTGATGCGTTTGTTCGTAAGAGAAACTGACAGGGGTGTAATAGGATATACACGGGGATGGTCCCGTGTCTGCACCCGACGCCCCGAGCCCGTTGGCGTTACACGCCCCACTCCCCGCTCTGCACAGAATCGACCACTGAGGCAACGACTCCATGCAAACGAATCACCGGCAGGCGATCTCAACCAACCTCCTCGCGGCGGCGCTGCTCGCCGCTACCGGCCTGGTGGGCTGCGACGGGAGCGAACCCGCCGCCCAGCGCGGCACGGACGCCGACGACTCCTCGGCCCAGCTCGTCCAGAGCACCGACGCGCCGGTCGAGGCGATCAGCCACCAACCGCCCCGCCCCATCGACT
The DNA here is from genome assembly GCA_044439905.1 of Phycisphaerales bacterium JB063. Lineage (GTDB taxonomy): Bacteria > Planctomycetota > Phycisphaerae > Phycisphaerales > Phycisphaeraceae > JAHQVV01. Next base: position 2,818 of record JBITAC010000008.1, read on the forward strand.
TTGGCCGCGACATCCGCCCGATCCTCTCGGACAACTGCTACTTCTGTCACGGCCCCGACTCCGCGATCGCCGACGAGGCCGGTGGCCTCCGCCTCGACTCCTACGAAGAAGCCACGGCGCACGGCGACCACGCCAAGGCCGCGATCATCCCCGGCGACCCGGACAACAGCCCGCTTATGCGGCGGATCCTGTCGACCAACCCCAACACCGTCATGCCCCCGCCTGAGTCGCACCGCACGGTGACGCCCGCCGAGGCGGAGCTGCTCCGCCGGTGGATCGCGTCGGGCGCGGAGTACACCGGGCACTGGGCGTTTGAGTCGCCCCAGCGCCCGGCGCTGCCCGAGGTGCAGGACACGTCGTGGGGGGAGAACGAGATCGACACGTTCATCCTGGCCGAGCTCGAACGCCAGGGGCTGACGCCTTCGCCCCGCGCGGACAAGGCGACGCTGATCCGCCGGGTGACGCTCGACCTGACGGGCCTGCCGCCGACGCCCGAGGAGGTCGACGCCTTCCTCTCGGACGACTCGCCCGACGCCTACGAAAAAGTCGTCGACCGCCTGCTCGACTCGCCCCGCTACGGCGAGCGCATGGCCAGCATCTGGCTCGACCTGGCGCGCTACGGCGACACCAACGGCTTCCACCACGACCACCACCGCACGATGTGGCCCTGGCGCGACTGGGTCGTCAAGGCCTACAACGAGAACAAGCCGATCGACCAGTTCTTTATCGAACAGCTCGCCGGCGACCTGCTGCCCGGCGCGACGCGGGAACAGGTCCTCGCGAGCGGGTTCAACCGCAACCACAACATCAACGACGAAGGCGGCGCGCTCGACCCCGAGTACCGGGTCGAGGCCGTCGCCGACCGCGTGGAGACCACCGCCGCGGTGTTCATGGCGTTGACCTTCAACTGCTGCCGATGCCACGACCACAAGTACGACCCGTTCACACAGGAAGACTACTTCTCTCTGTTTGCGTACTTCAACTCGGTCGAGGAGCGCGGGGTCTACGGCGCGAACCCGAACTCGACGGCCTACCCGCCGAGCATGATGTACGGCACACCGCAGACCGAGGCGGCGATCGCCCAGGCGCAGGGCCGGCTCGACGCGATCATGGCCCAGGCCGAAAGCCCCGAGGCGGGCATCGCGCAGGAACAGGCGGACTGGCAGCGCGAGCTATTCGCCTCGGCCGGCATCCGCTGGGTCGACACGCCGCTAACGGACGCGGCCTCGAGCGACGGCGCGACTCTCACCCAGCAGCCCGACGGCTCGGTGCTCGCGACCGGGACCAACCCCGCCAGCGATTCGCACACCTACACCTTCCACACCGACGCCACCGGCCTACGCCTGCTCCGGCTTGACGCGCTGGCCGACCCATCCATGGGCAACCGCATCGGCCGAATGAGCAACGGCAACGCCGTCATCAGCGGCATTGAGGTCGTCGTCACCTCGTCCGCCGACCCCGCACAAACCCAAACCGTCGCGTTCGACTGGGCCTGGGCCAGCTTTGAGCAGCCCAACGGCGACTTCGACATCTTCAACGCGGTGAACAGCGACGGCGACGGCTGGGCAGTCGGCGGCCACCTCAACACCGACCCGCGCACCGCGCTGTTCGTCGCGAGCGAGGCCTTCGGCTACGAGGGCGGCAGCGAGATCAAGGTCACGCTGCACTACCGCTCGCGCTACAGCAACCACGCCCTTGGCCGAGTCAAGCTCGCGTTTGCCCAGGCACAGCGCGTCGACCTCGCCAACCTGTTCCCCACGGTGACACGCGACTGGTTCCTCGCGGGGCCTTACACCGAAGCCGACTACAACACCGCCTACCGCACCGCGCACGGCCCCGAGTCCGTCCCGTACGTCTCACCCCACCTGGGCTTTGGCAACGGCAAACCCCGCCTGACCCACCAGCCCAGCTTCATCGACGGCAACGTGCACGGCCTGCAGTCGCCGCAATCCGCGTTCTACATCGCACGCTCGATCTTTTCGCCCATCGAGCGACAACTCGACCTGATGCTCGGCAGCGATGACGGCCTGCGCGTCTACCTCAACGGCGAAGAGGTCCACGCCAACGATGTCCAGCGCGGGCCCGCCGCCGCGACCGACCCGCTGACCATCACGCTCCGTCCCGGCGAAAACACGCTGGTGCTCAAGATCATCAACGGCGCGGGGCAAGGCAGCTTCTACTACCAGAACGAGACCCAGTCGCGCAGCCCGGGTCACGAAAGCCCGCTCGCGCTGGTCGGGGCCGACGACCGCCTGCCCGCGCTCCGCTCGCGTTTTGATGACCAGTGGCGTCGGTCGCACTCCCCCGCCTACCGCGCGCTGATGGAGCAGGCCGGCGAGGTCCAACAGGAGATCGATGCGCTCAACGCGCAGCGTGCGCCGGTGCTCATCATGAAGGAGCTGCCCGAGCCCACGCCGACGTATGTCCTGCACCGCGGCGAGTACAGCAGCCCGATCACCGAGGACCACGAGACCGGCGAGCCCCTGCCCCCGCTCGACCGCCACCCCCCGACGCGCCTGGGGACCGAGCTGCCCGAGGGCTCCCCCAACAACCGGCTCGGGTTCGCACGCTGGCTCACGAAGCCCGACCACCCGCTCACCGCCCGTGTCCACGTCAACCGCAACTGGGCGATGCTCTTTGGCACGGGCATCGTCAAGACCAGCGAAGACTTCGGCAACCAGGCCGACTGGCCCAGCCACCCCGAGCTGCTCGACTGGCTCGCGGTTGAGTTCGTCGACTCGGGCTGGGACCAGAAGCAGCTGCTCCGGCTGATCCTCACGAGCGCGACCTATCAGCAGTCGGCCGTCGTCGCGCCCGAGGCCTTCGCCGCCGACCCGGGCAATCGGCTGCTCGCCTACTTCCCGCGGCAGCGTCTCTCGGCCGAGATGATCCGCGACCAGGCGCTGTTCGCCTCGGGCCTGCTGGTCGAAACCATGGGCGGCCCGTCCGTGAAACCCTATCAGCCGGCCGGGCTCTGGCGCGAGGTCTCCATCCCCAGCTCCAACACCCGCAACTTTGTCCGCGACAACGGCGACAACCTCTACCGACGCTCGCTCTACACCTACTGGAAACGCACCGCGCCCAGCCCGCAGATGGCGGCATTCGATGCGCCCACCCGTGAGTTCTGTGTCATCGACCGCGGCGCGACCAACACGCCGCTCCAGGCCCTCGTGCTCTGGAACGACGAGCAGTACCTCGAGGCGGCGCGCCTCCTGGCCACCCGCACCCTCGCCGAGCGCGAGGGCACCGACGCCCGGCTGACCCGGCTCTACCGCCTGTGCAACGGCGAAGCGCCGGGGGACGCCAAGCTCACCGTGCTGCGCAACGCACTTAGCCGTTTCCTCGAACGCTACGCCGAGTCGCCCGACGACGCGCAGCAGCTGCTGGGCTATGGCGAAGCGCCGCTGCCCGAGACCTACGACCCCGCCGAGCTCGCCGCCTGGACGATGATCGCCAGCGCCGTCCTCTCGCTTGATGAGACCATCGTCCGCGACTAACCCACGCCGACTTGCCAAGGGAACACCTATGGACCCCGTCGAAAAACACCTGCTCAACCTCACCCGCCGACAGTTCTTCGGCAAGGCCTCGCAAGGCATGGTCGCGGGCATGGGCGTCAGCGCCCTGGCCTCGCTCCTGGCCGACGGCGCACGCGCCGACGCCGCGCCGACCGCCGGCGTCGCGGGCGGGGGTGTGCTGGGCTCGCCCCACTTCGCGCCCAAAGCCAAGCGCGTCATCTTCCTCCACCAGATGGGCGCACCCTCCCAGCTCGACATGTTCGACTACAAGCCCGGGCTCCACGAGTACCGCGGCCAGGACCTCCGCGCCTTCCCCGAAATCTTCCAGGGCCAGCGCATCACCGGCATGACCTCCGGCCAGGCGTCGCTCCCTATCGCGCCCTCCATCTTCAAGTTCAACCGCTACGACAACAACACCGACGAAGGGCTCTACGTCAGCGAGCTCTACCCCCACACCGCGTCGTGTGCCAAAGAGCTCTGCGTCATCAAGTCTATGTACACCGAGGCCATCAACCACGAGCCCGGCATCACCTTCTTCCAGACCGGGCACCAGCAGCCGGGCCGGCCCTCCATGGGCGCGTGGATGAGCTACGGGCTGGGCAGCGCGAACGACAACCTGCCCTCCTTTGTCGTGATGATCAGCCAAGGCGCAGGCAACATGCAGACGCTCTCCGCCCGCATGTGGGGCTCGGGCTTCCTGCCAAGCGAGCACCAGGGGGTGAAGTTCCGCGCGGGCGGCGACCCCGTGCTCTTCCTCTCCGACCCCAAGGGTGTCCGGCGAGACGACCGCCGCGAGATGCTCGACGCGGTCAACGCCATCAACGAGCTCGAGCACGACCGCGTGCAGGACCCGGAGATCATGGCCCGCATCGCGCAGGGCGAGATGGCCTATCGCATGCAGATGTCCGTGCCCGAGCTCACCGATTTTTCCAACGAAGACGCCGAGACCCTCGAGCTCTACGGCCCCGAGGTCAACACCCCCGGCAGCTACGCCTCGCACTGCCTGCTCGCACGCCGGCTCGCCGAACGCGACGTCCGCTTCATCCAGCTCTACCACCGCGGTTGGGACGCGCACGGCAACCTGCCCCGCGAGATCCGCGCGCAGTGCGCCGCAACCGACCAGCCCCAGGCCGCCCTCATCAAAGACCTCGCCCGGCGTGGCATGCTTGACGAAACCCTCGTCGTCTGGGGCGGGGAGTTTGGCCGAGGCGTCTACTCCCAGGGCGCACTGTCCGCCGAGAACTACGGCCGAGACCACCACCCCAAGTGCTTCACCATGTGGATGGCGGGCGGCGGGGTGAAGCCCGGCATCAGCCACGGCGAAACCGACGAGCTGGGCTACAACGTCGTCGATAAAGAAAACATGGGCGTCCACGTCCACGACCTCCACGCCACGATGCTCCACCTGCTCGGCATCGACCACGAACGATTGACCTACCGGTTCCAGGGCCGACGCTACCGCCTCACCGATATCGCTGGCCGAATCAAGCAGGAATTGTTAGCTTAGCCCTACAAGCAAAAAACGAAGCCGCATCTGGGTGGAACCGATGCCCCAAGCCCCTCTCACACGGGAGACGCATATGTTCCATCACGCCGCCCGCCTATTCACACTCGCGCTGATCGCCGCCGTCGGGTGCGCCGAGCAGCCGCAGCAACACACCCCAAGCACCGCCGCGCTGGTGAAGACCTCGACGCCGCAGTCGCCCGCGCCAGCCGTACGCGCTGCGCAGGCCGTGCTGAACGAGCCCATCTCGTACAACCGCGACATCCGGCCGATCCTCTCGGACAACTGCTTCCTGTGCCACGGCCCCGACGAGCGCATGCGCGATCAGACCGGCGGGCTCCGACTGGACATCCGCGACGAGGCGATCGCCTTCGATGCCATCGTGCCCGGCGACCCCGACGCGTCGCTCCTGGTCCGCCACATCACCAGCGAACGCGCTCGCACCGTGATGCCCCCGCCCAGCTCGAACCTCACGCTCACCGAGGACGAGATCGCGCTGCTCACACGCTGGATCGCCGAGGGCGCCGACTATGAAGACCACTGGGCCTTCATCACGCCCCAGCGGCCTGCCGTGCCCGAGGCCGGCGCGGGCTGGGCACGCAACGACATCGACCGCTTCATCCACGCCCGCCTCGATGCCGAAGGCCTCGCCCCAAGCGAGCCGGCCGACAAAGCCACGCTCCTCCGTCGTGTGACGCTTGCGCTCACCGGCCTGCCGCCCACACCCGACGAGGTCGACGCCTTCCTCGCCGACGAATCCGAAGACGCCTACGAAAACGCCGTCGACCGCCTGCTCGAATCGCCCCGCTTCGGCGAACACCAGTCCCGCTACTGGCTCGACGCCGTCCGCTACGCCGACACCCACGGCCTGCACCTGGACAACGAACGCAACGTCTGGCCCTACCGCGACTGGGTCATCAACTCGTTCAACCAAAACCTCCCCTACAACGACTTTGTCGAGCAGCAACTCGCCGGCGACCTCATGCCCGACCCGACCACCGACCAGCTCGTCGCCAGCGGGTTCATCCGGATGAACCCCACCACCGGCGAAGGCGGCGCGATCGATGAGGAGTACCTGGTCAAGTACGCCGTGGACCGCGTCGACACCGTCTCGACCGTGTTCCTCGGCATGACCGTCGCCTGCGCGCAGTGCCACGACCACAAGTTCGACCCCATCTCGCAGCGCGAGTTCTTCGAGCTCTACGCCTACTTCAACAGCACCGCCGAGGCCGCGATGGACGGCAACGCGATCGCCCCGCCGCCGTCGATCCGTGTGGTGACCGATGCGCAGCGCGCGGAGATCGCCGCGCTGAATCAACAAGCGCAAACGATCGAATCACAGATCACCCAGCGCATCGCATCGATCGACTACCACGAACCGGCCGACCTCGAGACCCGCCCCGCCCCCGAGCTGCCCGCCGAGGTCGTGTGGATCGAGGACGACATCCCCGCCGGCGCGAACCCCCAGGGCAACGGCCAAAACCCCAACTGGCGCTGGGTCACCGCCCCCGACCACCCCGTCTACGCCGGCACCCGCGCCACCCACCGCGAAGCCCCCGGCCTCAACCAGCACTTCTTCATCAACGCCGCAGACCCGCTCATCATCCACGAAGGCGACACCCTCTTCGCCTGGGTCTACCTCGACCCCGCCAACCCGCCCGAGACGATCCAGCTCCAGTTCAACAACGGCGACTGGAACCACCGCGCCTACTGGGGCGCGAACAAAGCCCACGCGAGCAACGCCACCGGGCACGCCAACCACGAGGCCGGCCCACTGCCCCCGACCGGCCAATGGGTCAAGCTCGAAGTCCCCGCCGCGACCGTCGGCCTCAACCCCGGCGACCGCGTGCACGGCTGGGCCTTCACCCAATTCGGCGGCAGCGTCTACTACGACCACGCCGGTGTCTCGACCATGCACCCCGCCGACGACCGCTACAAAACCTCGCGCACCCTCTGGGAAGTACTGGCCAAAGACGACGCCAACACCCCTCATACGATCCGCACCACGCTCGCCCTGCCGATGAGTGAGCGCACCGCCGAGCAGGACCGCGCGGTGCTCGACTACTACCTCCGCCACGCCCACGAAGCCACACGTGAGCAGCTCGCACCCCTCGAAGCCGAGCGCATGCAACTGCTCACCCAGGCGCAGCAGATCGAAGCGATGGCCCCGACCACGCTCGTCGCCAAAGAGCTCGACACGCCCCGCCCCGCCCACATCCTCAACCGGGGCGAGTACGACCAGCCCGGCGAAGTCGTCCAGCGCGGCACACCCGCCGCGCTGCCGCCCATGCCCGACGACGCCCCCGCCAACCGGCTCGGCTTCGCCCACTGGCTCACCAACCCCAGCCACCCGCTCACCGCACGCGTCACCGTCAACCGCATCTGGCAGCAGTACTTCGGCACCGGCATCGTCGAAACCTCCGAAGACTTCGGAAGCCAAGGCGCCTGGCCCAGCCACCCCGAGCTGCTCGACTGGCTCGCCGTCGAGTTCATCGAGTCGGGCTGGGACACCAAACACATCCACCGCCTCATCGTCACCAGCGCCGCCTACCGCCAGACCTCGCAGGTCTCGCCCCGGCTCCTCGAAGCCGACCCCGACAACCGCCTCATCGCACGCGGCCCACGCTACCGGCTCGACGCCGAGGTCGTCCGCGACCAGGCCCTCTTCGCCGCCGGCCTCCTGGTCGAACACGTCGGCGGGCCCAGCGTCAAGCCCTACCAGCCCGAAGGGCTATGGGAAGCCGTCGGCTACGAGTCGTCCAACACCGTCAACTTCGTCCGAGGCAACGGCGACGACCTCTACCGACGCTCGCTCTACACCTTCTGGAAACGCACCAGCCCGCCCCCCTCACTCAGCATGTTCGACGCCCCCTCACGCGAGTCCTGCACCGTCCGCCGATCTCGCACCAACACCCCCCTCCAGGCCCTCGTCACCCTCAACGACATCCAATACGTCGAGGCCGCTCGCGTCATGGCCCAGCGGGTGATGCAGGAAGCCGGCAACACCGCAAGCACACAAACGCAGATCGCCTACGCCTTCAAACTCGTCACCAGCCGAGACGCACAGCCCCGCGAGCTCGCCGTGCTCCGCAGCATCTACGACCAGCAGCTCGCCGTCTTTACCCAAGACCCCGACGCCGCCGACGAGCTGCTCGCCGTCGGCGAGGCCCCGGTCGACGACACCCTCCCCGCCGCACAGCTCGCGGCCATGACCCTCGTCACCAACACCCTGCTCAACCTCGACGAAACACTCACCCAGCACTAAAGCGAACCGCCAAGGCGCGAAGAACGCCAAGGGAAACACGGTGCGAATCGCATCAGAGAACCGGACGCCGGGATATGTACACCGGCCCCCCTTGCTGACTGATCCACGCACCATGATTGCATGCCCCTGCTAGCCCGCTTTGACCTTCCTTGGCGCACTCGGCGTCTTGGGGGTTAGATCAAGGAATCCCACCATGGACCCACGACGCGAACACGACCTGCTCATGACCCGCCGACAGCTCTTTGGCAAGACCGCCACCGGCATCGGTGCCGCCGCGCTCAGCTCGCTCCTGGGCAAAGACCTCGCCGCCGCGCTCGCCAGCAGCGCCACGGCTGCCGCCCCCTCCGCAACACCCTCCGCCCTGAGCCAGGGCGCACTCGGCGCGCCACACTTCGCGCCCAAAGCCAAACGCGTCATCTACCTCTTCATGTCCGGCGGCCCCGCACAGCACGACATGTGGGACTACAAGCCCCAGCTCAACGACCGCTTCGACCAGGACCTCCCCGACGAAATCCGAAACGGCCAACGCATCACCGGCATGACCTCCGGCCAGGCCCGCTTCCCCGTCGCCCCCTCCAAGTACAAGTTCTCACAGCACGGCCAAAACGGCACCTGGATCAGCGAGCTGCTCCCACACACCGCCAAAGTCATCGACGACCTCTGCGTCATCAAGTCGATGCACACCGAAGCCATCAACCACGACCCCGCCATGACCTTCATCCAGACCGGGCACCAACAGCCCGGCCGACCCTCCATGGGCGCGTGGGTGTCCTACGGCCTGGGCTCGCTCAACCAAAACCTCCCCGCCTTCGTCGTCCTCCACTCCACCTGGAGCGCAACACGCGACGCACAAGCACTCTTCTCACGCATGTGGGGCACCGGCTTCCTCCCCAGCGAACACCAGGGCGTCCAGCTACGCACCGCCGGCGACCCCGTCCTCTACCTCTCCGACCCCCCCGGCGTCGACCGCGCCGCCAGGCGACGCGTCCTCGACGGCGTCGCGCAACTCAACGAGATGCAGCACGAACACTTCGGCGACCCCGAAATCAACGCACGCATCGCTCAGTACGAAATGGCCTACCGCATGCAGGCCTCCGTCCCCGAACTCATGGACCTCTCGGGCGAGTCCGAACAAACACTCGACCTCTACGGCCCGGACGCACGACGCGCCGGCACCTTCGCCGCCAACTGCCTCCTCGCACGACGACTCGCCGAACGCGACGTCCGCACCATCCAGATCTACCACCGCGGATGGGACCAGCACGGCAACCTCACCGGCGACCTCCCCCTCCAGTGCCGCGACATCGACCAGGCCTCCGCCGCACTCATCACCGACCTCAAACAACGCGGCCTGCTCGACGAAACACTCGTCGTCTGGGGCGGCGAGTTCGGCCGAACCGTCTACTGCCAGGGCGCACTCTCAAGACAAAACTACGGCCGGGACCACCACCCCCGCTGCTTCACCACCTGGATGGCCGGCGGCGGCGTCAAGCCCGGCCTCGTCTACGGCGCCACCGACGACTTCAGCTACAACGTCACCGAAAACCCCGTCCACATCCACGACCTCAACGCCACCATCCTCCACCAGCTCGGCATCAACCACGAACAACTCACCTACCGCTACCAGGGCCGACGCTTCCGCCTCACCGACGTCCACGGGAACGTGATGCATGACCTGCTGAAGTAGGACAGGCATTCCTGCCTGTCTGACTGCTTCCCCGGTGGGATAGGCGTCCCGCCTGTCATTCGGCGCAGCCGAATATAGACACACTATTGTCACGTAATCGTGAACACCAGCCTTACTCGACCTCACCCCTGTCGAGCAAGCTAAGGGACACTGAGTCGTTTAGTTCAAGCGCAAACTTGATGGCCCGCGCCATATTTATCGAAGATTGACTAACATCATCAAAATGCAATGTGTATATCGGCGCAGAGTCCTGTGTAATCATCACGCTATACGGCTGGGCTGCGTCTGGGCCATTTTGGTTCACATGAACCTTGACCAGAGAGTTCGCTGACGAGGTGATAGCTATCTGCTCTGAGTGATTGGCTTCGCTTTGCTGATCATAGTTCCTAACTGTCGGGTGAAACTCACAGTAGATGTGTACTACACCGAACGTATCGATCGATGAATCACTGGGCAAATGGGTTGGGGTCGCAGCCGAAACTGTTTGATAGATTTTTTGGGTTCTCTCTTCGTCAGGGTCAGACCCCCGCAGGCCGCATCTATGTTCGGTACCATCGGTTTGGTGAACCGTCATCGTGATGTAAGGCGATAGATCATGTTCCGGGGCTGCAACTAGAGGAAAGTCATCCGTTTTCGGAGGTGTAGCTGCAAGCGTCGAATCGTCCTTAGTCGAGGCAGATAAACAGACAGCCGCATAACAAACTAAGCCCGCGAGCGGCGGAACAGCTACGACTATGATGGACTTACCACGCATTGCAACCGTTTTTTTAAGCTACCTATCCTGACATTTCTTTAGGCAACCAGACCGAGGCGTCTCCAACGACAGTCTATCACAATAGCGTATTTCCTAAAAGGTTCATGTTACATTTTGCTATAACTCAAGGCAGAAATCACCTATGTCGCGTGCCCCCATATGGCATGCCCCGACCCGCGCAACCGCTCCAAGCTCCACACGCCCTTTGGCGTCTTGGCGTCTCTGCCTTGGATTCTCCCCAACTCAGGCCGCGCCTAACCATCGAGGTTCTTGGGTATTCACCACGGCAACGCCACCCCTGGACTCCCACCCCATGCCCCGCACCGTCATCTTCGGCAACTCCGGCTCCGGTAAATCCACCTTCGCCAAGGCGCAGGCCGCGCGGCGGGGCTGCCCGCACCTCGACCTCGACACCATCGCCTGGCTACCCGATGTCACGCCACCGACCCGTCGGCCGATCGACGACAGCCGGGCCGACCTGCTCGCCTTCACCGACGCCGACGACGACTGGGTGATCGAGGGCTGCTACGCCGACCTCTTGGAACTCGCGCTCCCCCACGCCACCGAGGTCGTCTACCTCAACCCCGGCACCGCGACCTGCATCGACAACGCCCGCCGTCGCCCGTGGGAGCCCCACAAGTACCCGACCCCCGAGCAGCAGAACGCCAACCTCCCGATGCTGATCGAATGGATCAAAGCCTACGACCACCGCACCGACGAGTTCTCCGCCCACGCCCACCGCCAACTGTACGACGACTACCCCGGCCCCAAGCGCGAGTTTCATTCCAACGATCACAACACCTAGCTTCTCGGCTGGTGGCCGGGGCAGACGCTTTGGGATGCCCCGAAATGGGCCACACTGAATAGCGCTACACGAGATCAACACCGGGGCACCGCAGACTCTGCCCCTGCATCCCCGTCGGCGGTATCTGAAGGCCTGGTCTACACGGGAGGGTCTGGCGCGTGGGGTGGCGCCACAAAATGTCGTTGCGTACTGGCGTAAAGAGATTTGAGCCGACGGCCTGTGGCCACCCACGATCGGCCGGCCCGGGGTTGGGTGTCGGTGTTACAATCCGGCTACGATCGTTGACCGTGGATCGGTGTGCGGGGTCGTGTTTCCTTTCTGTGAGTGGGCTATGCGTTGGCGGAGCTTGACACGTTGCGGGCTGGCTGCTTTGGCGGCGGGGCTGTGCGTGTGGGGGGCCGGGTGTTCGCAGGCGAAGGTGGCGGGGGATGGTCGGGCGGTGGATGCGCCGGACCGGATCCCGGCGTTGGTTCGGCAGGCCGAGGCGGAGCGGGACGCGGACGGGTCGGGGCTGCGGTCGTTGATCGTGGCGCTGGACGACGAGGACCCTGCGGTGCGGATGTTTGCGGCGGAGGCGTTGCGGGAGCGCAGCGGCGAGACATTCGGGTATCGTTATTATGATTCGGCGGAGGCGCGGCGGCCGGCGGTCCGGCGGTGGCGGGCGTGGGCCCGGCAGCAGCAAGCGCCGCAGAGCCCCGAGACGCCGGCACCGAACGACAACACCGCGGCGGTCACGCCCGTACCCTGATTGATCAACACCATGGCCAAGCAATGCATCTCCACCATCGAACCCCGGGGCGACGCGACGATCGCACAGCTCCACGGCTCGCTGACCGTCGCCAACGCGCCCGACCTGCGCCAGGGGCTCATGGACGCGCTCAAGCAGCACAAGCCCAAGACCCTCGCGCTCAACCTCACCGACGTCGACTTCATCGACTCCAGCGCGCTGGGCGTGTTTGTCGAGGTCCGACGCGAGGCCGCGGCCCACGACGGCAGCGTCGCCATGACCAACCTCAATGACGACATCCGCGGGCTCATGCGCATCATGCACCTGGACTCGGTCTTTACGTTTCTGGATGACGTCTCGGAAGTCGCCGCCGGTTCATAACCCCCTCTCGCGACCACTCGCCCGCCGGCACGGATGCCGGCCCAGGCCTCAACCGCCCCGCAAGGACGACCCATGGGCGCACTCACGCGACCGATTGCAAAGCTCGGCGACGCCGCCATCGGCACCGTCAGCTTTATCGGTGCGCTGGGCATCCTCCTGGCGCAGGCCTTCGCGGCGAGCCCGCGCCTCGTCTTCCGCAAACGCGGGCGTCGGCTGGCTTGGCGCAACCTGTGGTTCCAGGCCCACCGCGTCGGGGTCAAGTCGATCGGCGTCGTCGCGCTCGTCACCTTCTCCATCGGCGTCATCCTCGCGCTGCAGATCGTGCCCATCCTCGAGGGCTACGGCGTGCCCGACCAGATCGCAACGATCATCGCCATCGCCTTCTTCCGCGAGCTCGGTCCCCTGGTCGGGGCGATCGTGCTGACGGGCTTTGCCGGGGCGTCGATCGCGGCGGAAATCGGGACGATGGCGGTCAACGAAGAGCTCAAGGCGCTGCGGTCGCACGCGTTGAGCCCGGTGCGTTTCCTCGTGGTACCGCGTGTTTTGGCGGCGACGGTGATGACGGTGTGCCTGGCGGTGCTGTCGAGTGTGATGGGGATCGCGGGGGCGTTGGCGGCGACGATGATGATCACCGACATCCGCGCCGATGCGTACATGGAACTCACGTACCAGTCGATCGACGCGTTCGATGTATCGACCGGGCTGATCAAGGCGGCGGTGTTCGGGATGCTGATCGCGGGGATGGCGTGCCACCTCGGGCTGGGCGTGCGGGGCGGGGCGTCGGGCGTGGGTAACGCGACGACGCGGACGGTCGTGCTCAGCATTGTCGCGCTGACGGTCGTGGACCTGGCGTTTACCGCGGTGTTTTACCTGCTGGGGCTTTGATCAATGCAACCGACATCGGCCGACAACATCATCGAGGTCCGCAACGTGACCAAGACGTTCGGCAAGACAGATGTGCTGCGTGACCTCTCGCTCGACGTGAAGCGCGGCGAACGGCTGGTGATCCTCGGCGGGTCGGGCGCAGGCAAGTCGACGCTGCTCAACATGCTCGCGGCCGAGACCCAGCCGACCAAAGGTACCGTCACGGTCGACGGCAAGGACATCGGCTGCATGAGCCAAAACGACCTCGACGAGTACCGCAAGACGATGGGCGTGCTGTTCCAGAGCGGCGCGCTGTTTAACTCGCTCACGATCGCGGAGAACATCGCCCTGCCTATGCAGGAGCACACCGACCTCGAGCAGAGCACCATCGACACGATCGTCACGATGAAGCTGCACCTCGTCGGCCTGCTGGGCCACGGCGACAAGATGCCCTCGGAGCTCTCGGGCGGGATGAAGAAGCGCGCCGGGCTTGGCCGGGCGCTCGCGCTGGACCCGAAGATTATTTTTTACGACGAGCCCAGCGCCGGGCTCGACCCGGTGTCGGTCACGGAGATCGACAAGCTGATGGTGGACCTGAACGAGACGACGGGTGTGACGACGGTGGTGATCACGCACGAGATGACCAGCGCGTTCCGGATCGCACACCGGCTGGTGCTGATGGACCAGGGCAAGTTCGTGGCCGACGGCACGCCGGCGGAGATGCAGGAGAGCGATAACCCGCTGGTTCACCAGTTTGTTCACGGGAAGCTGGAGGGTCCGATGACGGACCGCAAGGACGAGGGCGCGTACCGCCGGGCGTTGTTGGAAGAGCGTCGATGATGCCGATACAGACCGTGCACGGAGCCGCGCCATGAATCAATCGAAATACGCCTTCCAGGCCGGGCTGTTTATCCTCCTCGCGATCGGCGCGACGATCGCGATCATCGCCCGCATCGCCGACAGCCGGGGCGGGATCGGGAACGCGCGCACCTACATCGCCACCTTCGCGCCGGGCCAAGACATCTCCGGCCTCGCGGTGGGCTCGGACGTCCGCCTGCTCGGGTACAAGGTCGGCCGAATCACCGACATCGAGCTCCAGGCCGACGGCGACATGGACGCCCACATCCACGTCACCTTCGAAGTCCTCGACAACGTCCAGTTCCGACGACCCGACCCGTTCCTCCAACACTTTGGCGAGTCCTCCATCCTCCCCGCGCACGAGCAGATCCAGTTCGGCAGCACCGAGCCCCGCATCGAAGCGCAGACCAGCTTCACCGGCGGGGCCTGGCTCAATATCCTCAGCCTGGGCGAAGGCCTCGACCTCCCCGACCAGGCGCTCATCCCCGCGCGCTCCGTCAACCTCAACGCCATGGTCGACGAGGTCCGCGCCGAGCTGACCACCACCCTCGCCTCCGTCCGCAAAGAGATCGCCAGCGTCGGCGACGAGATCACACAGACCACCACCGCCTTCGAGCAGACCGCCGACGCCTTCGAAGATACCGCCCACGAGGCCACCGCGTTGATCGAGAAGATCGAGAGCGAGATCGACCCCGCGCTCGAGCAGTACACCGGGTTCATGGCCGAGGCCACCGGCGTCATGCAGGAAGTCAACGCGGTGTTCGGCGACAGCGGCGAAGACATCCGCACCACCCTCGCCAACTTCAATACCATCACGACCACGTTCGACGCGCGCCTGCCGGGCATGCTCGACGGGGTCGACAGTGCGCTCGCCAGTATCAACACGCTGGTGGAGGACGTCGGCGGCTTCGTGGACCGGGCAGAGCAGAGCGTGGACAGCGTCGACGCCCTGCTCGCCGACGCGGGCGGGCTGACCCGCGAGCTGCGTGCGACGCTGGGCGACAACCGCGTCGAGATCGACCGCATGGTCACCAACGCCCGCCGAACGATCGCCGAGCTGCGCGGGCTGATGGAAGACCTCCGCGCCAACCCGTCGCGGCTGGTCTGGCCACCCGACGACCGGGACCTTGCGAACCTGGAGCTCTACGCGGTGGCCCGCCAGTACGCCAACGCGGCCGAGGACCTGCAGTCGGCCGTGCAGCAGCTCCGCGACGCGACGGTGACGGACCCGTCCGACGACCCGGCCAACGCCGAGCGCCTCGAACAGATGCGCGAGCACCTGATGGAGCAGTTCGAGTACTTCGACGACCTGCAGCGCGAGCTGTGGGAGCGGTATGAGCGGTAAAATGGCACGGAAGAGATTACTTGTCCACTAAAAACTATCCCCGTACTCAATCAAAGTAATCCATTTTACGCCGCGACTGTCAGCAATCGTCATCAAGTGCGACTCCACCGCTTTCAGAAACGAATTCGAAACTTTCGTGAGATTTTCTAGCCGACCAAAAAAAGACATGAGGCAGCCACGTCTTTTCTCAATACGCACATACCACGTCGGTGGATCAGCGTCATCGCAGCCGGCTTCAACACATACCCAATAGCCCTCTGTTCCCCAGCTTAGGGCCAGTTCCCAAAAGTTATTGTCGTAGTGGTCGTCGGTTACAATTGGCGAACGAGACGTTGCCCCCTGCTGCTGTAAATTCGTGAGCAAATCCTGGGCAAAGTCTTGGCCCGGCGGTGTATCTTCGTATGGAACACCTGGCGGATCCGTGGAATATCGATTGCTATGGATAACCGCAACAGTAGGCTTCATAGCTCAGCCATTATACTCATTAAAGAAAAATTGCATGACCTACATCGTTTCTAACGCTTGGAGTTCATTTAGCCACTCCGCACGCTGCGCCTCGTCGACCTCAGGGTCGGGCAGCAGAGAACGCCGCGTGCAGTTCACCAGCGCTTGCAACGTCTGGTACCGCCTTGCTGTGCCGATGTCCGCGGGGAGTTGGTCGTGCACCGCGGCTTCGACATCAGCCATCGACATGTCGCCCCCGCTCAGCGAACGCCTTGCTTTGAGCTGCGAGCGCAGCGCGGCGAAGGCGGCGGATGAGTAGCCGGTGGTGAGTTCCATCATCGCCGACACGTGCTCGACGGCCGGTTCGATCTTCACACCCTTGAGTATCCACGCGGCAAACGCGCGGTGGTCGTCGCTGCCGGGCTCGACATCGAGCACGGGGATGATGAGGTCGCCGACCCGGCCGGGCCGACGGATGTCGGGCGAGAGCCGTTCGATCCGCGCGGTCATGAGCAGCCAAATCACTTTGCCGCGGAGCTTGGGGTCGCTCATCATCGCCTGGATCTTGCCGGTCAATCGGCGCTCGGTCTCGTGCGCGTTCGCGCCGACGCCGCCGAACTGTGTATCCGCCTCGTCCACGAACAGGATCACCTTGCCCAGCGCCTCCAACACCCGGCGGAGCTTCTCGAACACGACATCGGTCTGCCCGAAGTACTGGCTGCGAATGTTTTTGAGCACGAGCACCGGCAGGCCGAGCGACCCGGCGAGCGCCTCGAAGATAAACGTCTTTCCCGCGCCGATGGGCCCGGCGATCGCGGCGCCGGGCAGCGCCTCTTCGCCGGTTGCGCGGATGCGGGGGATCATCTCGTCTTGCAGGAACGCCTTAAGCCGGGTGTAGCCCACGACATCGTCGAGGGTGTGCTCGGGCTTGGAGAACTCGACGACATCCTCGCCGAGTTGGCCGACGATGTATCGCTCGACCTGCGCGATGACGCCGGGCGCGGTGACGGGCTCGCCGCTGTAGGCGGACTGGATGAGCAGCTGCCGCAGCGCGTGGATCGACAGCCCGGCGGTGAGGTCGGCGAGCCGATCTCGCGACAAGGTGGCACAGGCATCCTGCCTGTGTGAATCTCCTAACACCGGCACCCCCCTGCCCTCTTTCTCCTGATGCGCACAGAACCAGTCGATGTAGTGCCGCCGCTCGTCACGGTCCGGCGACGCGACCTCGACCGACAGCACCTGCGGGAGCCCGGCCACGCGGGGGTGGACTGCGCTGCGCGACTCGGTGAGCATCAGCAGCGTGTCCTCGCCGTCGATAAACGCCGGGTCGCTGAGCCAGTCCTGCAGGATCGCGACGCGGTGGCGGTCGGCCGAGCCGAGCTGGCTCACCCCCGAGCCCCCGCCGGTGGGCAGGAGCATGTCGGCCGCCTCAATGAGGATCATCAGCCGAAACGTCTGGCCGCCAGGCGCGTAGCGTCGTTGATGCCGGGCGCAGAGTGTGAGCTGGCGGAGCAGTTCGAGCGCCGCGGTGGGTCGGCCGGTCGCCTCGCCGATGCGCTGGTCGAAGGCCTGTTCGAGCTGCTTCTTCTGCTTGCCCGCATCCGGGTCGGTCAGGGCCTTGAGCGTGAAGTGGTCGGGCGAAAGCCCGGTCTTCCACTGGATCCACGCGTCGCGCAGCCGACGCCGGTCGTCGGGATCGACACACCGGATCGGGCCGTTGAGTTCATAGACCAGCAGCACCACGCCGGGGATGTCGCACTGCTTGCACAGGTACGGCATGAGCGGGACGTACTCGCCGCCCCCGGCCCCTCCGGG
>JBITAC010000009.1:0-37653 GCA_044439905.1 Phycisphaerales bacterium JB063
GTTAGACAAACAACCCTTTCCGATTTTCCCGGAAATGAATAGACTGTTAGGCTGCTTTGATCCGTACATTTACTGTTCGCTGCCATGAGCGTACTATCCGAAAACTTCCGCCGCAGTATCAACGAGTATCTTGCAGTTGCCGCATCACCTGATAAGCAACTCGAATACGAAGGGCGGATTACGGAGGGTGTCGGCCCCGGTGTTGCTCCACGGGAACTCATCGAAATGTAGTTCGATGCTTATCACCCGAAGTCTGCGTCTTTTCGTGATGACTTCAGCAAGCCTGAACTCGCTGCTCTCGCGACATTCAACGAGTTGATGGAGTCCGTTGCTAAAATACTGCCTGATGATTGTGTCCAGTCGATGCTCAACCATCCCGATTGGCAACGAGTAATCAAGGCACCTAACCACCGGCTGCCCTTGACCGGCGACGCCCACGAGTAGAATGGTGGGGTCGGTTGGACGCCTGCTCTCGCGGCGGCCGGCAACTGAGTCATTTACGGTTAGCCTCATGCAACATTGCTGCGAGTCAATGAGATACCACGTTGAATCAGCTTGAGAACAGCATCCTGTCCGCTTCGATTGTCCTGAGGCGCTGATTAGCTATTCAGATCGCTTTCGGGAGTATGGAGTTATCATCCATGACGGCGGAAGCAGTGTGATTGGCATCCAGTATTGTCCATGGTGCGGCAACAAACTCCCAGAGAGCATTCGCGACGAAGTGCTCGATCGTGAGGCCTAACCACCGGCTGCCGTTGACCGACTGCGCCTACGATTTGTTTTGCTTTCGGGTGGGAGCCGCAGGCGGCTGGCGAACGAGCTTCTTTCGTTAGGCCAGCAAAATCGTGCCACTTCTGCCACCATAGGCCTCGTCATATCGGGGTCGTATGGCGTAGCACTTGGCGTCACCCTTTCCTGGGCAAAGCGATGGCGGAGGCCGAGCCGTGGTGTGGGAGAGCGTTGCGAAACGGCCCCCTTCCCGGACGCCGTACCGCTGTGGTGAAACCGATCTCGGCTTCAGGGCTTTGACCCTCGGGGGTGGTACGGGTGGGGCCGGGTGCTTGATGCGGGGGCGTGACGATGCATGGATCGGTTTACCCCCGGCCGTGCCAGGCGGCGAGGACTTGTTGTTCTTTGTCGGGTTGGAGGGAGGCACCCAGGCGTTGGTGTTCGGCGGGGAGGGCTTTGAACCAGTCGAGCGTGTCGCGGGCGGTGTCGGCCAGGGGCATGCAGGTGAGGCCGGCGGCGATGGCTCGGCCGCAGTTCACGCTGCCAAAGCCGCGCATGGGCTCGGTCGGGGGGACCCAGACCGGGAGCATCGACCAGGGGTATACCTCGTGCTGGGCGAGGAAGTCGGCGTCGACCCAGGTGAAGTCGACATCGCTGGTGGTGACGGCGCGGATGCCGTAGAGCAGTTCGGCGATGGAGAGCGGGTGGTTGGGGCCGGTGGCGTTGTACGTGCCGGTCGCGTTGTCCTCGGCGAGCTTGATCTGGAAGCGTGCGAGGTCGCGGGCGTCGATGAACTGGACCGGGTCGGCGGGGTCGCCGGGGGCGATGGTCTCGCCGCCGCGGTCGATGCGGACGGGCCAGTAGGTGAATCGGCCGGTCGGGTCGCCGGGGCCGACGATGAGGCCGGGCCGGACGACGATGTGGGTGTCGGGGAAGGCGTCGCGTGCGGCCTGTTCGCAGTAGGCCTTGAGCGGGCCGTAGGTCTGGCCGGTGACGCGTTCGACGGTGGGGTCGTCGAGTGTGCCGACGGGGGCGGACTCATCCATGCCGGGGGTGTCGTGCGAGGCGTAGGCGGAGATGGACGAGACGTATTGGTAGGAGCCGATGTTGCCCTGCAGCACGTCGCAGGACTGCCGGACCCAGCGTGGGATGTTGGCGGAGTTATCGATGACGGCGTCGAACTCCCGGCCCTCGAGCGCAGCGAGGTCGTTGTTGCGGTCGCCGACGAGTTTTTCGACGCCGGGGAAGAGGTGCGGGTTGGTTCGGCCGCGGTTGAAGAGCGTGACGGTGTGGCCGCGTTGCTGGGCGTAGCGGACCTGGTGTGGGCCGAGGAAGCCGGTGCCGCCGAGGATCAGCAGGCGCATCGGGTTGTCGGCGGGCTCGATGTCCTGACCGGGATCGGCCAAGAGTGCGGCGTCGTCCTGCGCCAGTGCGAACGAGGCGGCGGCGACAGCGGCGGTGGTGGCGAGCGATGACTGAAGAAACCGACGGCGCGACGGCGAAAACCAAGGCATGGCATGCTCCTAAGAAGGGGGAGAGGCATGCATGTCTACGAATCAAAATGGAAACGGGTTTGCTCGCGCCCCAAAATCGGAGTCCCAATGATGGGACATGCGGCGAGTGTCAGGCGAGCAGATTGATCGTCTGGCCCGGCGCGAGGGGCTGTGGGCCGGCCTTACGCTGCAGGTCCACTGCGGTCTGCAGGAGCGCGACCGCGGCGTCGCCTTCGTTGCGGGCCTGCTCGATCGTCTTGCGAGCGACGGCGAAGATCACCTCGGTCTGGACCTGGGCCTGCTTGAACGCGGAGATAGAAGCTGCGTCGGTCATAGAGGATTCATCGGCGAATGGGCGCATGGAATCAAGCGGGATTGTGTTATCGGATGGGTGTGATGTGGAGATATGCACCTGCCCACTGAATCGGGCAGGCCGGGAGAGGATTTAGTTTGTAATGGTGCGCCGGATTAGACAGGGCTGGGGACGGACTCGAGGATGTCCTGGATCACGTTGGGGATCGTGCGGGCGTCGGCGTCATGCAGGTAGGTGTCGGAGATGCAGCGGTGGGCGAAGACATCGACGACGTTGGAGGTGATGTCGTCGGGCACGACGTAGTCCCGGCCCTGAATCACGGCGGTCGCTTTGGCGACGGCGGCGAGCGCGAGCGAACCACGCGGGGAGATGCCGACCTGGAGGTGTTCGTTCTCACGCGTCGCGGTCGCAAGGGTGACGATGTAGCCGACCAGGGTTGGGTCGATGGCGACCTGCTGGACCTGCTGCTGGAGTTCGATGAGCTCCTGCGAGGTCATGACGGGCTTGATGTTGGTCAGTGCGGAGCGGGTCGGGTCGTGCGTGAGGATGCGTTCTTCGTCTTCGCGCGTGGGGTAGCCGAGGTTGATTCGCATCAGGAAGCGGTCGAGCTGCGACTCGGGCAGGAAGTAGGTGCCCTCGAATTCGTGCGGGTTCTGCGTGGCGATGACGAAGAAGGGTTCGATGAGTTTGCGGGTGAGCCCGTCGATGGAGACCTGTCCCTCGGCCATGGCTTCGAGCAGCGCGGACTGTGTGCGCGGGGTGGTGCGGTTGATTTCGTCGGCGAGGACGACGTTGGCGAAGATCGGGCCGGGCTTGAAGACGAACTCGCTCTTCTGCTGGTCCCAGACCGTGACACCCAGCACGTCGGCGGGGAGCATGTCGGGCGTGAGCTGCACGCGGGCGAGCGTCACATCAACCGAACGCGCGAGCGCCGAGGCGAGCGTCGTCTTGCCCACGCCGGGGACGTCTTCGATGAGCACATGCCCGCGCGCCAGAAGACAGGCCATCAGCTTGTCGATCGCTTGTTCGTTGCCAAGAAAGCAGGTCTGGATGTTCGCCCGGAGGCGTGCAAGGCGTTGCATAGGTTGGCCCGGGCGAGGACTTCGGAGACACCTGTCGAGTATATCACCGACCGACCGGGCCGCCTGCGTTGTAACAGGCGTCCCGGCTGCCCGTCTTTCTTATCGGGCACAGCCCCCGCCGACGGGTCGGCCTTGCGTAAAACGGGCGGTCGACCGCGTGCGAGACGATAGAATCTAAATAGAGAACACGCCGCGCGCGATGCGTGCGCGGCGCGGTGTACCGAATTGCGGGCACCTTGGAGCGTGCGTTGGACCTCGGCTATCAACCCATTCTGGAGCGGTTACACGGCTACTTCACGACCCAGCCGTGGCAGGTGCTGTTTGAACTCGCGGTCATCTGGATCGTGGTCTATCTCATCGTCCGCTTCCTCAAAGGCACACGCGGCGCACGCGTCGTGTGGGGCGTCGCCCTCATCATGATCATGGGGACACTCGTGCTCCGGCTGTTTGGCGGCGGGGATAACACGCTCGAACGGCTCAACTTCCTCTACTCCAACTTCCTGGCGTTTATCTCGCTCGTGCTGGTTATCGTCTTCCAGCCCGAGCTCCGCCGCGCGCTCGTGCGTATCGGTGAGGCCGGGCTCTTTCGCCAGTCCGGCCTGCGCAAGGCCCGGGTGGTCGAAGAGATCGTCGCTTCGGTCGACTACCTCTCGCGCAACAAGATCGGCGGGCTGATCGCCATCGAACGCCAGAGCGGACTCAAGGGGATCGTCGAAGCCGGCACACACCTCGATTGCGAAGTGAATCGGCAGATCCTCAACACAATCTTCTGGCCCGGGTCCGCGCTGCACGACATGGGCGTGGT
Organism: Phycisphaerales bacterium JB063; assembly: GCA_044439905.1. GTDB lineage: Bacteria > Planctomycetota > Phycisphaerae > Phycisphaerales > Phycisphaeraceae > JAHQVV01. Next base: position 4,423 of record JBITAC010000009.1, read on the forward strand.
CATCCGCGGTGATCGGCTGCTCGCGGCCGGGGTGCAGTTCCCCCTGGCCGAGAGCGACGACGTCTCGCAGGAGCTGGGCTCACGACACCGCTCGGCCATCGGCCTCAGCCAGGAAGCCGACGCGCTGGTCATCGTGGTCAGCGAGGAGACCGGCACCATCAGCGTCGCCGAACGCGGGGAGCTTATCCGCGGGCTCTCCCCCAACGACCTTCGCAAACGCCTGGCCAAGGGCATGACACAGGTCGAGCTCGAGGTCCGCGAGGAGCCCGGCGAGAGCAAGGGAGACACCGCCTCGAAAACCATTGAAACGCCCGCCCCCGACCTCAAAGACAAGGCCGGCTAAACCGGAGAGCCCGACGCGATGAAGAAGCTGCTTAGCCAAGCCTGGACCATCATCATGGTGACGGCGATCGCGATGCTCGTGTGGCTCTATGCCGAGGACGCGAACGTCAAGACCTACAACAACGAACGCGTCGTGATCAAGTTCGTCCCGACCGGCGAAGGCGAGATGCTCATCGAGCCCAAGGCCGCCGACATCCTCGTCACACTCACCGGCTCTAACGGCCAGTTCCAGCAGTTCCGCAAGGCCATCGGCGATCAACGCGTCGTCGAGATACCCGTCGCGCTCAGCCCCGGCGAAACCAGCGAGACCCGTTCCATCGACCTCCGGCACGAGCTCGAATCCTCCCAGGCACTCGAAGACCTCGGGCTCAACCTGACCAGTCTGACCCAGGAAACCATCGACGTCACCGTCCAGAGCATCCGGCCACACCCGTTCCCGGTGCATATCAATACCGAAGGGCTCAAGCTCGCACGCGAAGTCGAGTGCCCGGTAGAGGAGGTCACGTTCCGTCTGCCAGCGTCGATGCTGACGCCCGAACTGCTCCGGTCCCCCGCGGTAATCAACCTCGCCGACCAGGACCTCTCCGACATCGAGCCCGGCACGGACACCCGGCTGACCCTGCCCATCACGCCGCCCTTCGACACCGCGGACCTGCCCGAGGGCTTCGAGACCCGCCCGTCGGCGACCAACGCCACCGTCACCTTCCGACTGGTGGTCGAGTCCGAAACCTTCACGATCGATCGGCTGATCGTCAAACTCACCGCGCCCGCGATTGTCGGCGACCGCTACGTCATCCGGATCGCCGAGGAAGACCTCGTCCTCAGCAATATCCAGGTGCAGGGGCCGCCCGCGCAGATCGCCCGGCTCAAGGAAGCCGGCGGGACCTCGAACATCCTCGCGACCGTTGATCTCACCAACGCCGAGGCCGACGAAGCCGCCGCGGGCTCGGGCGTGCTCACCAAGCCCGTGCTCGTGCTCATCAACCTGCCCGGTGTCCGACTGGTCTCCGAGCCCCCGCGCATCCCGGTACAGGTCCGCCTCCGCGAAGCCGTCGAAGCAACCCCCTGACCACTCCTCGCCTGTCCGAGGCACGCCGCCAACCCGTGGTCCATCTCCGTGGGTGTCACTTCGACACGGACCCGCTACGATGCTCTGCTTAGGAGTATCGCCTTGACGACCACCGCCCCCCCTACCGACTCAGCAACCGACCTCGCGGCGCAGTGCCGTGCTCTCGCAGACCGTGCCGCCGTGGCTTCGCGTGCCCTGGCCGCGTCCTCAAGCGCCGACCGCACGAGCGCCCTGCACGCGATCGCCCGGGCGATCCGGGACGCCAGCCCCGCGATCCAGCAGGCCAACGCCAAGGACCTCGAGGCAGGCAAGACTGCCGGGCTCAGCAGCGCGATGCTCGACCGCCTCACACTGGACGCCGGCGCGGTAGAAGCCGTCGCGAACGCGGTCGACAACATTGCCAAGCAGCCCGACCCACTGGGCCAGGTCGTCGAAGGCCGGGTCCTCGACAACGGTATCACACTCGAGAAGCGTCGCGTGCCCATCGGCGTGGTGCTGATGATCTATGAGTCCAGGCCCAACGTCACGAGCGACGCCGCCGCACTGTGCATCCGAGCGGGCAACGCCGTCATCCTCCGCGGGGGTAAGGAGGCAACACACAGCAATCGCGCGCTCGCCGACGCCATCGCCGCGGGGCTCGAACAGGCCGGGCTCGATCCGCACACGGTGCAGCTCGTCCAGACCACTGACCGTGCCGCGGTGAGCGAGCTGCTCAAGATGGAGGGCAAGATCGACGTTTGTATCCCGCGTGGCGGGCCGGGCCTGATCCAGGCAGTCACCGAGCAGGCCCGCATCCCCGTCCTGAAGCATGACGCGGGCAACTGCCACCTCTACATCGACGCACGCTGCGACCCGCAGATGGCGGTTGACATCGTTCTCAACGCCAAGACCCAGCGGCCCGGCGTGTGCAACGCAATCGAGACCCTGCTCGTCCACGCCGACGCCGCGGCGCAAGGCACGCTGCATCGTGTCTGCGAAGTGCTCGCCCGCGCAGGCGTCGAGGTCCGCGGCGACGCCCGCACGCAGGCTGAGTTCCCTGGTGCGAAAACCGCGACCGATGCCGACTGGGCGACCGAGTTTCTCGACATGATCCTCGCCGTCCGTGTCGTGGACTCGCTCGAGCAAGCCGCGCAGCACATCAACTACTACGGCAGCAAGCACACTGAAGCGATCCTCACCGACGACTACGCCGCCGCCGAGCGTTTCACCCGGCTGATCGATGCTGCCAACGTCTTTGTCAACTGCTCCACCCGCTTCGCCGACGGCGGACAGTACGGCCTTGGCGCAGAGATCGGCATCTCCACCAACAAACTCCACGCCCGCGGCCCCGTCGGCGCGCAAGACCTGACGACCACCCAGTGGGTCGCACGCGGCAACGGCCAAACCCGTAAGTAACGACACATGCCCGAAGCCGACGCCCATCAACCGAACGCCGACATCCGGCTCGTTGTCTTCGACCTGGGCCGAGTCTTCCTACGTCTTGCGCCTGACTGGCGTCATGCCTTTGACAAGGCGCAGGTCCCCTACCCCAAGACGCTCGACGACCCGGCCATGCAGGCCCAAATCTTGGAGTTCATCAAACAAGAGGAGGTCGGCGCACTCGGCGAACGCGGCTTCTTCGAACAAGCCGCCCCGCTGCTGCAGCTCACCCCCGACCAATACACCCGCGTGTGGGACGCCTACCTCTGCGGCACGTTCCCCGGCAGCTTCGAGCTCATCGCGGAGCTCGCGAACCTACCCATCCAGACCGCCTGCTTCTCAAACACCAACCACAACCACTGGAAAGACCTCACCAATCCGGACCACCCCAACGGCCTGCCGCTGCACCAGCTCACCCACCAGTTCGCGAGCCAACTGGTAGGCCACCGCAAGCCCGACCCCGGCATCTACGAACACCTCGAGATGACCACGCGTGTCCCGCCCCATCAGATCCTCTTCTTCGATGACCTCGCGGACAACATCCACACCGCCAGTCAGCGCGGCTGGAACACCCACCGCGTCACACACCCGCACGACACCATCCCCGAGATACGCGGCGTCCTGAAACACCACGGCGTCTTGAAGCAACATTAGTTCGACACATCACGCCACCCGGACTGCCCGCTTAAGCGGGCAGTCCTAGCACAAAAACCCACAACCAAACACCCATACACCAAGTGCCTCAACCCCAGCCCCACGAGAACAAACCTCACGCCCCCCAAGACCGCCCCGGCGGGGTCAACGGGCTGTGGTTCATCATCATCACGCTCTCGCTGTTTGTCCTCGTGCCCGGGATCGTCGTCGGCGTGCTGCAGTTCATCCCCAAGGCACCGCCGCCCGAGCCGCTCGACTACGACCAACGCGCGAGCTGGCCCGCGCAGGAGCTGCGTTCTCGCTCGCTCGAGTACGACATGTTCGTCGCGGCCGAGACCGGCCGACGCTACCGCAAAGCCAACTTCCCGCTAAGTGACACCGACGAAGCGATGCTCCAGCAGGCCGTCTGGCTCGTGCAGCAGGACGACTTCTTCACCAACCCGGCCCATTCAGAAACGCTCCGGGCCTGGGCGGATGAGCATGACACGCAGTTCTACCCCGCGTACCTGCTGGCCGAGTGGCTCCGTGTCGATGGCCAGACCCAGGCGGCAGAGCCGTGGCGCCGCCTCGCGTTCGAGCGAGCGACCGGCGCAATCGTCCAGCACCTGGCCAGGCCCGACGGCACACCCGCCGCCGGCCACACCCTGCCCCCCGTCGCTATCGCATACGACCGCGTCATCGACGGCGAACTCAACGCCACACTCCGGCTCATCTACCCCGCCCCCACCGCCGACGAAGAAGGCAACATCTACCTCCCGACCTTCCAGTCCGTCTACCGACTCACCGACCCCGCCCTCCCCCAAGGCGCGCAGACAGGCAGCTATCCGCTCAACCTCACACTCCTGCCCCAGACCGGCACGCGCCAGACCCCGAACTGGTTCAGCGCCCCCAGCCGTGTCGGCCGATTGCCCGATGCGACCCTCGAAGCCGAGTAGCGCCGTCCCGCCCAAGCCATCCCGCAACGAGGCCGACTCTTCACGTCGGGCGTTAGCCGATCACAACCTGACACGTTTCAAAAGTACCCACGCACAGTTGGGTATCATGCCGCTATTCCCGCTCATTCAACCCGCCCGAGGGCCCCCATGACCGCCGCCGACTCGACCACGCTTGCCCCCGCCCCCGCCGCCCGTGTCCACCGCTTCGAGGTCCGCACGCTGCCAGGCCAACCCGACCCGATCGCCGACCGCGCGGCGCAACAGGCCGGGGACAAGCTGCCCGGGTGTACCGCCATCGCCGCCGCGAAGCTGTTCCTCATCGAGGCCGCGCTGACCGATGAGCAGGCCCAGCGGGTCGCCGACGAGCTCCTCGCCGACCCGATCAGCCAGGCCGCCACTCTCGGCAGCGCGCCCGTCGCCCAGGACGCACGCCTGCTCGAAGTCCACTACCAGCCCGGCGTCATGGACCCCGTCGCCGAGTCCACCGCCGACGCCATCGCCGAGATGTTCCCCACCCTCGACCGCGAGACGATCTACGTCGCGACCGGCGAGCGCTACGACATCACCCACCCCGATGCCGACGACGACGCACTCACGACGTTCGCCAACGCAGCCCTCGCCAACGCTGTCATCCAGGACGTCACCCTCCAGCCCCACCACCCCGAGTCTTTCCCACACGGCCACGCCTACGACTTCAACCTCACCCACGTCAACCTCCGCGACCTCGACGACGACGCGCTGATGGTCCTCACCCGCGAGGGCCACCTGTTCCTCTCCCTCGACGAGATGCAGGCCGTGCAGCAGTACTACCGCGACGCAGGCCGCGAGCCGACGGATGTCGAGCTCGAAACCCTCGCCCAGACCTGGTCCGAACACTGCGTACACAAGACCCTCAAAGCAAAGATTAAGTACCACTTCTACGATCTACGCGTCAGTGACGAAGAGCGGCACAGCGATCAAACTTTCGACTGGCATAATCGTCCTGGCCATACGGTTTACCGCAACGGAACCGTTGAGATTGACAACCTCCTCAAATCCACCGTCGCCGCCGCGACCTTCAAGCTCAAGGAAGACCCGGCGATCGGCGACTGGCTCGTCTCCGTCTTCGACGACAACGCCGGCATCGTCAAGCTCGACGACACCCACGGCATCGCGATCAAAGTCGAAACACACAACCACCCCTCCGCCATCGAGCCCTACGGCGGCGCGGCCACTGGCATCGGCGGATGCATCCGCGACATCATGGGCACCGGCCTCAGCGCCAAACCCATCGCCAACACCGACACCTTCTGCGTCGCCCACCCCACCACCACCGACCTGCCCGCGGGTGTCCTGCCGCCCGCCCGCGTCCTCCAACGCGTCGTCGCAGGCGTACGCGACTACGGCAACCGCATGGGCATCCCCACCGTCAACGGCAGCGTCGTCTTCCACGACGACTACCTCGCCAACCCCCTCGTCTTCGCCGGCTGCGTCGGCATCATCCCCCTCGACAAGTGCTTTGGCGACCCCAAGCCCGGCGACCGCATCATCATCCTCGGCGGACGCACCGGCCGCGACGGGATCCACGGCGCAACCTTCTCCTCCGACGAGCTCACCGACACCCACGCCGACGAGTTCAGCCACGCCGTCCAGATCGGCAACGCCATCACCGAAAAGAAAACCCTCGACGTCATCCTCCAGGCCCGCGACTACCGCGACCCCGACACCGGCGAAACACGCTGCCTCTTCAACGCCATCAGCGACTGCGGGGCCGGCGGCTTCTCCTCCGCCGTGGGCGAGATGGGGGAAAAGGTCGGCGCGTTCGTGACCCTCGAGACCGCCCCGCTCAAGTACCGCGGACTCAGCTACACCGAGGTCTGGATCAGCGAAGCCCAGGAACGCATGCCCCTGGCTGTCCCCGCCGAGAACGTCGACGCCATCAAAGCCCTCTGCGCCGCGGAAGATGTCGAGTGCTGCGACCTGGGATACTTCGGCTACACCGAGAACGACACACCGACCCTGAAGCTCACCTACCACGGCACCGAGGTCGGCAACCTCGCCATGCCCCTGCTCCACGACGGCATCCCCACCCCCACCCGCGAGGCCACCTGGTCCCCCCTCAACCCGCGCTACAAAGCACAGCCGCCTCAAGCCCCGCCCTTGCGCAGCACGGGTGGGGATCAACTCACCAAAGACAGCGAAACAAGCAGTAAACTCACCGCCCTCCTCGCACACCCCAACATCGCCAGCAAGCACTGGGTCGTCCGCCAGTACGACCACGAAGTCCAAGGCAGCTCCGTCGTCAAGCCCCTTGTCGGCCCCAAGCAAGACGGCCCCTCCGACGCCGCCGTCCTCCGCCCCAAACTCGAATCCAACAAGGGCATCACCCTCTCCTGCGGTATCAACCCACACGTCAGCGAAAAAGCCAACCACACCGGCCACGCCACCGATGGCGACTCGTACCAGATGGTCCTCCACGCCATCGACGAAGCCATGCGCAACGCCGTCTGCACCGGCGCCAACCCCGACCGCGTCGCGATCCTCGATAACTTCTGCTGGGCCAAGTGCGACGACCCCTGGCAGCTCGGCACACTCGTCCGCGCGGCCGAAGCGTGCTACGACGGCGCAATCGCCTACCGCACCCCGTTCGTCTCCGGCAAGGACTCGCTCTCCAATCAGTTCACCACCGAAGACGGCGACCTCCTCACCATCCCCCAGACCATGCTCATCTCCGCGATGGGGATCGTCGACGATGTCAGCCAGTGCGTCACCATGGACGCCAAGCAGCCGGGCAACGCGCTGTTTATGGTCGGCACCACCACCTGGCACATGGGCGGCTCGCACTACGCGCTGCTGACCGGGACCTCGGGCAACATCCCCCCCGTCGACCTCGACGCCGGCCCACGCAACGCGAAGGCCGTGGCATCACTCATCCAGCAGGGCCTGGTCGCCAGCGCGCACGACTGCTCCGAGGGCGGCCTCCTCGTCGCCGCCGCGGAGATGGCCTTCGCCGGCCGGGTGGGGCTCGACCTCGACCTCGCCGGACAGCCCTGCGACTCGTGCCTGCTCGACCAACAGCTCTTCGCCGAGACCCCCAGCCGCTACCTCCTCGAGGTCGAGCAGGACCACATCGACGCCCTCATGAAAACACTCATGAAAGCCGGTGTCCCCTTCGGCCAGGTCGGCCTGTTCAAAGACCACCAACAACTCACCTGCCGCACCCCCACCGCCGGGCAAATCCTCGACGCCAACCTCGACGACCTACGCAACGCCTGGCTAGGCACGCTGGATTGGTAACGCGAAGACTTTTTTAGCCACAGATTTCACAGATCGCGCAGATTTGGAAGGGAACTATCACGTAGCCCACAAAGACACAGAGGCCACGGAGCAGAACCCCTTGTTGGCAACTCCGTGCTCTCTGTGCCTCTGTGTGCTCAGTGTTTTTTGCCGATCCTAATCTGCGCGATCTGTGAAATCTGTGGCTAAGTTCCCCTCTCCGTGCCCTCCGTGTCTCTGTGGTTCAATCCCTCTAAACTACGCGGATGCCTGACCAAGATAAGCCAGTGGTGTATGTGATTGATGGCTTTGCGCAGATGTTCCGCGCATATTATGCGATCCGGGGGGGGATGACCTCGCCGGTGACGGGGGAGCCGACGGGGGCGACCTTTGCGTTCTCGGGAATGCTGATCAAGCTGTTCGACCAGTACCGGCCGACGCACGTGGCGATGGCGATGGACGCGGACGCCAAGACGTTCCGCGACGCGTTCTACCCGGAGTACAAAGCCAACCGCGACGCCCCACCCGATGAGTTCAAGCAACAGATCCCACGCATGGTCGAGGTCGCCAAGCTGTTCGGCATCCCCGTGCTGGAGGCCCCCGGGTTCGAGGCCGACGACATCATGGCGACCCTCGCCGTCCACCTCGCTCGCGGGGACTTCGACGACGTGCTGCCCGGCTCCGTCCTGCGCATGGTCGCGAAAGACAAAGACCTCGAGCAGGTCTTGGGCGAACGCGTCGAGCTCTTCGATGTCCACACCGACCAGGCCATGGATGTCGCCGCGCTCAAGGAAAAACGCGGCATCACCCCCCAGCAGGTCATCGACTACCAGACCCTCATCGGCGACTCGACCGACAACATCCCCGGCGTCAAGGGCATCGGACCCAAAACCGCAACAAAACTGCTCGACCAGTTCGGCACCGTCGAGAACCTTGTCGCCAACACCGACCAGCTCAAGGGCAAGCAGAAAGAAAACATCGAGGCCGCCGCGGCCGACGGGACGATCGAACTGACGCGGAAGCTCGTGACACTCGCGACGGACATGGACACGGTGTTCGACTTCGACGCGCTGGCGACCGAGGGCACCGCGAAGATCGATGGCGATCGTTTGCAGGAAGTCTTCCGCGAACTCGGCTTCAACCGCCACCGCGAGGACCTGGCGAAGCTTCTGGGTAGCGAAGTCCCCAAGGCAGGCAACGCCAAGACGCCTAGTCACCAAAACGCTAAGGCAGACCGGGATGCAAAAAAGAAACAAGCACGACAGAGTGAAGCCGGGTTCGGATTGTTCGCGGGGGCCGGGGGAGAGGAAGATGCTGCTGTTGAGGATGCGCCGCTGCGTGAAGTGACCGGCGACTACCGCACGATCCGTACGCAGCAAGAGTTGGAAGAAGCCGTCGCGACGATGCGAAAGCAGAAGCTCATCGCGGTGGATACCGAGACGGTCGGACTCGGCCACAACGCGGCGCTCTGCGGGGTCTGCCTCTCGTGGGAAGCCGGGAGCGGGGTCTACATCCCGACGCTATCGCCCGAGCCGGGATCGCACCTCGATACCGCCGCCGTGATCGAGACGCTCCGCCCTGTGCTGGAAGACCCGTCGCTGCCCAAGTGCGGGCACAACATCAAGTACGACGACCTCGTGCTGCGTAACGCGCTGCCCGGCGGGCGCGGCATCGAGATGCGTGGGGTGGTGTTTGACTCGATGGTCGGCGCATTCCTTGCCGGGGCGCCGGGGCGTGGGATGGACGACCTCGCGTTGGCGGAACTCAACCACGAGTGCATCCCGATCAGCGAGTTGATCGGCCCGCGTCCGCGCAAGAAGAGCGACCCGCCGCAGAAGACGATGGACCAGCTCCCGCTCGACCGCGTGACCCCCTACGCCGCCGAGGACGCGGACATCACGCTACAGCTCTGCACCCTCTTGCGCGATCGGCTGGACGGCATGGGCATGACCGACTTGTACCAGCGCGTCGAGATGCCGCTGGTCCACGTGCTCGCGAGCATGGAGCAGCAGGGCATCACCGTCGACGCCGACACACTCGATGCGCAGCGTGAAACTCTGCAGGCACGCATCGACACACTACGCGGCGACATCCTCGACCGCGCGAAGGTGGACTTCAATCCCGACAGCCCGAAGCAGCTTGGTGATGTGCTGTTCAATCAGCTCGGGTTCAAGCCGATCAAAAAAACCAAGACCGGCTACAGCACCGACAGCGAGGTCCTCGAAAAACTCGCGGCGCTCAAGCCCGACGAGGTGCCCGACGTCGCGGAAGAGGCCCGCACCATCCCCACGCTCATGGTCGAGTATCGCATGCTCACCAAGCTGGTCGGGACGTATCTTGTCGCGCTGAAGGACGCGATCGCACCCGATGGCCGAGTCCACGCGAGCTTCCATCAGACCGGCGCCGCGACGGGTCGGCTGTCCTCGAGCGACCCCAACCTGCAGAACATCCCGATCCGCACCGAGGTCGGCCGCGAAATCCGCAAGGCATTTGTTGCACCTCAATACCATGTACTGATCGCGGCGGACTATTCGCAGATCGAGCTGCGCGTGCTCGCGCACCTCAGCGAAGACGCCGCGCTGACCGCCGCGTTCAAGGACGACCAGGACATCCACACCGCCGTTGCGTCGCAGGTCTTCGAGACCCCCACCGATGCGGTTACCAGCGAGCAGCGTGCCCGCGCAAAGGTTATCAACTTCGGCATCATCTACGGCATCACGGCCTACGGCCTGGCCCGCCGAATCGACGAGATGGACAACGAGTCGGCCGCCAAACTCATCGCCGACTACAAGCTTCGGTTCACCGGCATCGACCGCTTCCTCGATGCCTGCGTCGCGCACGCGCGTGAGCACGGCTACGTCCAGACCGTGCTCGGCCGCCGCCGAGCAATCCCCGACATCGACGACCGCAACGGCCAAAAACGCCAGCTCGCCGAACGCCTCGCGATCAACTCCGTCGTTCAGGGCAGCGCCGCCGACCTCATCAAGGTCGCGATGGTCAACCTCCAGCAGCGTATCGAGCAGGAGTCCCTGCCGGCCAAGCTGCTGCTCCAGATCCACGACGAGCTCGTCGTCGAGTGCCCGGCCCGCGAAGCCGTCCGCATCGCCAAGGTTGTCGAGGAAGCGATGACAGGCGCGATGGAACTCAGCGTGCCGTTGAAGGTCGATGTGGGGGTGGGGGCCGACTGGTTCGAGGCGAAGTAGGAAGGATCGAACGCCAAGACGCCAAGTTGCCAAGACGCCAAGGAAGGTAGCCGACGCCTATGCTCAAGTGTTGAGCGGAACCTCGTCCCATTCCAGTGTGGCGTCCATCATCCACTCAAGAGCTCTTCTTCTTTCAAGCGTGCGGCTGAGATCAAACTTTGAGTCTTGCTGGCCCGTCATGTTCGATTGGCGTGCCCACCACATCACCCGGTAGTAAAGGTCGCGTTCTTTGTACAGTTCTTCGTAATCACGCAACTCCATCCTTTCGGTGAACTTCTCCGGGCCCTCATTGCGTTCGAGATTCGGGCAGAGCGATGCCATCGTATTGGGGATGCCCGTCGTAAAATCCCATGTTTCAATCATGTTTGTCGCCCAAAGAAACGCCCACAGCGCCTCAATGTACCAATACAGATTGATCTTTTCCTGATCGGTCAGTTCATCCGTGCTACGGGAAAGGATATCCGCCTCGACGGGAGACAACTCGCCGGTCAGTTGATACTTGTCTAGCCAGTCTTTAACGACCGATGTTGGTGCTTTGAAGTACAAGTTGATCATTGCGTTCAGAATGAGCGCTCTGGCGATCACCGCATCTGGATCACGCAAAGTGGTTGGCTCGATGTAGGGCAGCCAATCACATATTTGTCCTCCATTCTGAATCACGAAGCGTTCTGACTCTGCTTTGATATCTTCGGTGTCAATATTCATGTTGTACGAATCTCCTTTCACCCCACCTCATCCAGTACGCGCTGCGTCAGTTCCCAGAATCCCTTTTCGCGGTACGGCGTCGCGGTGCCGGGGAGTTGGGCGTGGCGTTGGGTGTGGTGGTTGAAGTGAGACTGGGCGTCGGTCAGTTTTTGTCGGGCGGTGTCGGCGTGGTCGCGCTGGGGATCGTGCTGGTAGCGGCGGTACGCGGCGAGCCCCGCGACCAGGTCGCGCAGGGTTTCGTACAGCGAGAGCGTGTAGGTCAGTGTGTTGATCAGCCGGTCGAGTGTTTTGTTGGGTGTATCAAGCTCGGCGGCGAGGCGTTGCAGGTCGTTCCGGTCCTTCGCGATCTGCGCGGCGGCGCGGTGCTTCTCTTCGACCGCGTCCCCAAGCAGCTCGGGCTTGATCCGCTGGATCATCCGCCAGCAGGCGTCGGCGTCGAGCAAGTCATCGCTAAGCCAGTCCGCCGCCGGGTGCCAGGGGCTGCCCTTGGTCATGGCATAAGGGCCCATATAGAACGCCCGGCGGGCCGCGTCGGCCGAGTGCAGCAGCACCTGCGCGACGTGGGGCGCGAGGTGTTCATCGAGCCCAAGCCGGTCACGGACCCAGTCCAACGCAAGCGTCTCAAGCGGGGCCGACGGGTCTTCTGCAAGTCGCGGCGCGGCGTAGGCGTTTGCGTCGATCCAGGTCTCGTCGCTGATGAAAGGCCCACCCCAGCCCCCGCCACGCACCCAGGCCATCACCCCCGCAAAATTCACGAGCTCCTTCGCCCCGGCGAGGCCCGCCACACGCGGCAGCTTCGACTCCACCGCCTGGTCCACTTCATCCACCGCCGGCATATGCTCGACCTCGTCGACCTCGACCAAACCGTCGCGCCAAAGCGGGACTTGCCAGTTCGGGACAGCCCCCTTGCCTTCGTACTCGCGCTGGCACTGGAGTTCGTAGATGATCGGCCGACCATCGCAGACCAGACTGCTCGGGTTCCAGCGCTGGTAGCGCCAGAAATCGGAGTGCGAAAACTTAAACGAGAGCACCAGCCGATCGTCGGACGCGTCGCCGGGCAGCCGCGCCGCGATGCGCTGGGCAAGATCGGCACTGTCGTGGAAGCCGCCTGGGCGCACGTTCCACGCCCGCGCGATGAGCCGTTTGTTACGCCTGGCGACGACCGTGTCGTAAGCGCGTTCGATGACACGGACCACGCGGTCGGCCCGGCCAAGCTGGCTGCAACTCGCACAGTGCGGGGAGTAGATGTCGTTACCCACCAGGTGCGGGAGCCGGCGGGCGTCGGTATCACCAAAACGCAGGACGATACCCGCGGCCTCGGGGAACGTGCGGAGCATCGCGTCGAGCGCCTCCATGCTCTGCGCCAACGCCGGGTCGCTCGCGGGGCACAGCACACGATGCCCGCCGGTGGTGCAGCAATAGGCCTCGGGGTTGCGTTCCACGGTGTCCGTTGTCAGGGCGAGGACATCGTAAAACAGGTAGGTATCGAGCCCGGCTTCACGCGCGTTTGCAATATCGCGCTGGGCCTGGTCGGTCGCTTTCTGGACCCAGCCGCGTAGCTCACGGTCGGTGATATCGTTGAGTTGGCTGACGCCGGAGAGAGCAGTCGTCGCGTAGAGCACGAGTCCGTTGTAGCCCATCGCCTGGAGCGCGGACGGGTCGTTGTAGCGGGACGTCGTGGAGGGTTCGCCGGGGTTTTGGATCAATGAAGCGAGTTTGAGCATGGCGTGCATGATAGCGTGAAGCTCAGTCGTACCCCACCTCGGCCAGGTCGTCTTCGTCGAGCCCGAAGTGGTGGCCGATCTCGTGGAGCAGGGTGATATGGATCTGCCGGTGAAGCTGGGAAGCGTTCACCTCGACCCCGCCGATGACCCGGTACCCCGCCAGCCGAACGATCGGGCCCCGGAAGAGCATCATCCGGCCCGGCAGCATCCCGGTGTCTTCCACCCCGCGCTCGGTGATCGGCGTGGCCTCGTGCAACCCGCAGAGGTCGGCCTCCCCGGGCGACATCCCCATCTCCGCGAGCAGCGTCTCACTGGGCTCGTCCTCCACGATCAGCGGGACCTCCTCCAGCACCTGCGCGATGTGGGGGGGCAGCGCCGCGACCTCGTGGTCCAGCAGGTCGTCGAATCGGTCTCGGATACGCGGGTCGAGCATGGGGCAAGTGTAGCGCATCTGCAAGGACCGGTACACTATGCGGGTGCAAGACGACCGCCCGTACTTTTTTGACCAGACGCCCGAGACCCTCGCCGACCTGCTGGGGGACTGGGGGATGGCGCGTTTCCGCAGCAAGCAGGTGATGGACTGGGTCTACCGCAAGGGCATCGCCGACCCCGGGCAGATGGCGAACCTGTCCAAGGCGGACCGCGACCTACTCACGCAGCGGATGGTGTTTGTACGGGGCGCGGTCCTGCAGCACCAGCGCGCAACCGATGGCACGCAGAAGCTGCTGGTCGACTGGTCGCTGGATAGCTCGACTATCGACGGCCGCGACACCTGCCTGCCGATCGGGGCGGGCGGCGGCGGCTCGGCGCTGCGTGTCCTCAACAACGCGGCGGGTTCGAGCGATACCCAAACCGAATGCGTCATGATCCCCGCGACCAGCGGCGACTCGGGCAAGCGCCGCAAGACCGCCTGCGTCTCGAGCCAGGTCGGCTGCGCGGTGGGGTGCAAGTTCTGTGCTTCAGGGCTGGGCGGGCTCGATGGCAACCTCACTGCCGGGCAGATCGTGCAGCAGGCGTGGCAGCTTGCGCAGCTCCCGCGCGTCGGCCGGATCAGCAATGTTGTCTTCATGGGCATGGGCGAGCCGCTCACCAACTTCCGCGCGGTGACACAGGCGGCACGCACCCTGACCGCCGAGTGGGGGATGGGGATCTCGGCACGCAAGGTCACGATCAGTACGGTCGGTGTGCCCAACATGATCAAGCGGTTGGCCGAGCAGGACCTGGGCGTGACCCTCGCGATCTCGCTGCATGCGCCCAACGACGCGATCCGCAAACAGATCATCCCGTGGGCCGAGTTTGTGTCGATCGAACAACTCATCGAGGCAGGCCGATACTACTTCGACAAGACCGGCCGTGAGGTCACGCTCGAATACATCCTGCTCTCGGGTGTGAACGACCAGCCCGAGCACGCGCACGAATTGGCGGAGGTGTCGCGCAGACTGCGGAGCAACATCAACCTGATCCGCTACAACGAGGTCGCAGGCCTGCCGTTTGGTCGACCGCTGCACGACGACGTGCACCACTTCCAGCGCATCCTGCGCGACGCGGGCCGGGTGGTGCATCTGCGAGCGAGCCGGGGTCGCGACATCGCCGCGGCATGCGGGCAACTCCGCCACGAGCAGGCGGGCGTCTGATCCGTGGGCTATGCAAGCGGGTGCCACAAACTCAGGCGCATCGCACAGCCGAGACGCGCATCAAAAAACCGACGCTCGCTGCCTTTGTGTCTAAGTTAGCCTGATCGGCTCGTGACATTTCGTTGACAGGGCGTCGGTAAAACTAGTATCGGCCGGTCGACACCGCGCCTTGAGGCGTCCGAGAAAAATTTCTGCTCCCCCAAGCCATACCCGGGCATCGCGTATCGGGTCGGGCGACCACGCTCTACTCCGCCGCTGCGCCCACAAGTGTCGGCTGCCCCACCGCTGTCGCGTGCGCTTCCGATGCCGACGCGTCGACGTAGTGGCCCACAAACGCCCCATCCATCTGATGCAGCAGCACCGTCTGGCCATCGGGCTCGTGTCGGCGGACGGGATCGAACTGTACGCCTGCATAACGCGCCGTGTTGGAGATGCGGATCGCATCGATCTCGCCATCGAGCATCGACACCGCATCGCCCTGGTTGTTGACATCCCCGCCGATGACCAGCGGCAGCAGGTTCGTCCGCCGCGCCCCGGACGCAGGGCTCGAACCGACAAGTGCGCCATCGATGTACAGCCGCATCTGCTCACCATCAAAAACACCCGCGACATGCTGCCACTGCCCCGGCTTCAGCAAATCCAACGCACACGACGCCGATTGGTAGCGTTCGCCAAGGAACAAAAGAAAACTCAGACGCCCGCCCTCGACCATCAGGCCGTACTCCGAATTCTCCGTCTTGCAGACCAGCCCGACTCGGCTGCCCAACCGCGTCGGATTGACCCAGCACTCCACCGTCAGCGGACCATCTGGCAGGTCAAACGCGCTGCTGGGGACGACCAGCGCATCATCACCACCCAGCGCCAAGACTTGCTCGCCATCGGGCCGCTCCATCGCCGGGACCCGAAGTTGCACCGGCACCACATCGCGCCGCTCGGGGATCGGGACACGCAGCCCCTCGCCCAGGTAATCCACCTGCGTCACCACCTCCAACCCACGGTACGCGTCGTCCAGACCCGCGGGGAAACGATCCGCCTCAAACGTAAAGCGCTGCGACTCCCCCGCCTCGACCCGCCCGTGCAGATGGTCCGGCCCCACGCGCCATCGGCTGTCGGCGGTATCCAGGTACACCGTCAGGTCGATCGGGCGACTCGACGGGTTGCGATAGATCAAAGTCAACTCACCCGACTCAACCCCCTCCGAACTCAGTGTCGGCACCACCTCGAACGTCGGCGCGGTTCGGCTTAGCGCAACAGTCTCCCGCTGGACCTCCTGCGTAATCGCACGCACATCCATCACCCCGCCCACGGGGATCGCGGCCAAGCCGATCTCATCCCCGCGCACCGTGACGACATCGAAATGGTGCAGATACCCCGCGCCCGGCACGAGCCCCGGCTGGTGGCCGCCCGTCGTCGCGAGCGTCACGTACTCGATCCCGTCACGCACGCCGTCGTGGCTCATCCGGTGCACGTGGCCTGCAAACACGGCCGAGACATTACCCGCCTCAGCGAGCAACGTATGCACACGCTGCCAGTCATCGCCATACCCCCCGCCGTTCCAGCGCGGGTGGTGCAGGAACACAAAGATATGCGGCGCCTCGGCCGCGCTTTCGAGCGTCTGCGAAAGCCAATCAAACTGCTCGTCGCTCATCCTCTGAGACTCGGGGCGACCAAACTCGAACCGCCCATCGGCACCCCCCTCATCACTGTGCAGCACCACAAACCAGCAATCCTTATGCTCGAACGCGTACCACAGCGGGCCAAAGTGCTCTTCATAGTTCGCTTCGTGCTCCCCCTCCGGCTTGCCCGGGCCACGCCAGTAGATGTCGTGGTTGCCTGCCACGGGGAACCACGGGCAATCGAGCCCATCCATAATCCCCTTGTACTCGCGCATCTGCACAAGCCACTGGTCTGTCGTGTTGTAGCCCTGCACAAGATCCCCGACCGTCATCACGAGATCGGGCTTGAGCAGATTCGTATCCTCCACCGCCTGCGCGAGGACCCGCACTCCGTCCGCCGGCCCACCCGTCCGGTCGCCGAAGACCACAAAGAAAAAGGCGTCGGCCTCGTCGGTCAGGGGGAGTTCAACCCCACTCACACGGTTGGTGATAAACCGCTCGCGTGGGTCGTGGTCATGCGGCCCGGCCTCGCCATCCTGCGGCGCGTCCTGCGCCAGCACCGGCTGGCCGAGGAACATCAGCGTCGTCCAAAGAATCGCGGCGATCCAACGTCGTGTGCGCATGGCAACTGTCCTCGGGGTGGCGGTGACGGTCCGGGTCCGATCATACCAGTGGACTGCGTGGTGTTTGGGGCGTTACACAAAGCTGACATGCCGCGCGATTCCTCTCGACTCGCTGCGCAATGGCTTTGGGGCACTTGATTCGGCACGGAGGCCGCGCATTAAGCGTTCCCCCGAATCGGCCGATTCCGGATGTATCAGGTGGGAGGGCAACGTACGGGGGATGACCGGTTTTGACTGTCTCTGGAGACGGCATGCACACCCCCACGGATCCCATCGAACCCGACGCGTTGCCAGGCGAGCTGTCCGGCACCGAACCCACCGCGGGCATGAGTCGATTCCGTCGTCAATGGCCAAAGATCGCCGGGATCAGCGTCATCCTCGTCGGGCTCGGGCTGACCTGGCTGGGCGTCGAACACGAGCTGCAAACGGCTCAGGCCATCGACCAGCAGCGTTTCGATCGACTAACTGATCGTCTCAAAAGCGAGCTCTCCCGCCGTGTGCTCTTCTACAACTACGGCCTGATGGGCTCGCGCGGACTCTTCCCCGCCAGCCAGTCCGTCGAACGCGATGAGTTCCGGGCGATGGTGTTTTCACGCGAGTTGGAAAGCGAGTTCCCCGGGTCGCTGGGCATCGGCTTTATCCGACGGGTTGAAAACAACGAGGAAGCGATCGAGGCGTTCCTTAAGAAGACCCGAGCCGAGGGCGCGCCCGAGTACGCGATCACGGTCCCGCCCGGCGCTGCGCCGATGCCCGGCTCGGTAACTGACGACCGCCTGATTATCGAATACATCGAACCCGTTGAATACAACCGGCCCGCGATGGGGCTGGATATCGGTGCGCATCCGGTCCGCCGAGAAGCCGCCGAGCGCGCCATGCTGACGGGCCAAGGCAGTATCACCGGCCGCATCGACCTGGTCCAGGACGACCAGCAGTTCGCCGGCTTCCTCTACCTCCTGCCGGTGTACACCCTCGGGATGCCGACCACCACCCCCCAGGAGCGGCTGGCGGCAACGATCGGCTGGGTCTATATGCCGATCATCGCGCCCCCGGTCTTTGAAGGCGCGACCCTGATCGCCGACGGGGAGCTCGACTTTGAGGTGTTCGATGGTGTCTCGCCGCACACCGACAACGTGATCTATGACGGGGACATACACATCGCGCGGGCGAACCCCGGGCCGGTCGAAGCCGAGCTGTACTCAGACCGCCGGTTCCACAGCTTCAAGCCCATCGCGATTGGTGGACGGACCTGGACCGTCTCGATGAGCACCTCGGACCAGTTCCAAGCCGCGTCGCGCGCGAACGCCTGGACCGTGGGCCTGGGCGGCGCACTGCTTTCACTCCTGCTCTGCATCATCATCTATCTCCAAAGCTCCGCCGCCGGCCGCGCCCGCGCGACCGCGATGCGCATGACCGTTGACCTTCGACGCTACGCCAACGCCGCCAACACCGCGACCCAGGCCAAGAGTGAATTCATCGCCAACATGAGCCACGAGATCCGCACGCCGATGACCTCGATCCTCGGCTACGCGGACCTCCTGCGCACCGACCCGCAGGCACACACCTCGCAGAGCAAACGCCTGGAGTATGTCGACACGATCGAACGCAGCGGCACCCACCTGCTGGGCATCCTGAACGACATCCTCGACATCTCCAAGATCGAGGCCGGCAAACTGCACACCGAACGGATCGAGACCATGCC
This sequence comes from Phycisphaerales bacterium JB063, assembly GCA_044439905.1. Classification (GTDB taxonomy): domain Bacteria; phylum Planctomycetota; class Phycisphaerae; order Phycisphaerales; family Phycisphaeraceae; genus JAHQVV01. The sequence goes on from JBITAC010000009.1 coordinate 23,301, forward strand.
TGTCGCGATCATCCACGAGGTCGTCTCGCTCATGTCTGTCAAAGCTCGGGCCCAGGACGTCGAGGTCAGTGTCCACCTCGACACCGAGGTGCCCGAGACGATCCTGTGTGACCCCTTCCGGCTGCGGCAGATCCTGGTCAACCTGATCGGCAACGCCATCAAGTTCACCGAGAAGGGCCACATCCGAATCGCCCTATCTTTCGATCCCGCGAAACACACACTTGCATGCGCGATCATCGACTCGGGCATCGGCATGACGCCCGAGCAGATGAGTCGGCTGTTCCGTTCCTTCGAGCAGGCGGACACCTCGACCACACGCCAGTTCGGCGGCAGCGGGCTCGGCCTGCGCATCAGCGGACGGCTCGTGGAGATGCTCGGCGGCAGCATCGCGGTGACCAGCCAGATCGATGTCGGAAGCACTTTCACCGTCACACTCCCGACCGGGCCAGTCAAGGACGTCAAGATGCTCCCGCCCGGCCCGTCCACGATCATCCGCGCCCGCAATGAGACACTCTTCGCAAGCGACAGTGAGGCGGATCGGCCGATCGCCAGGCCACTGGAAAACCTGCGCGTCCTGGCCGCCGAGGACGGCATCGACAACCAACGGCTCATCAGTTTCCACCTCAAGAAGGCCGGCGCGGTGGTGACAATCGTCGAGAACGGGCGGCTCGCGGTCGAGGCGCTCACGGCCGACGGCACGATCGAGGGCGACTGGAACCCCAACGCCCCGTTCGACATCCTGCTGACCGATATGCAGATGCCGGAGATGGATGGCTACACGTCTGTCAGTCTGCTGCGCAGCAAGGGCTGCACCCTGCCGATCGTCGCACTCACCGCCCACGCGATGTCGGGGGACGACGAGCGTTGTCGCGCCGCCGGGTGCGACGCATACGCCACCAAGCCGATCGACCGCGACAAGCTCGTCGAGGTTTGCGCCCGGCACCAGTCCAAACGCCGGCAAAAACAAAACGTGGCGTAAAGACCCGGCCTGGCTCACTCCAACGAAGTACTGGTGATCCGTTCGATCTCGATCACGGCACTGTGGTACGCCAACGCGGCATCAAGCCGGCGGTTGCGGATCTCAAGGACGGTCCCCTCGGCCTCGAGTACCACCAGGTAATCCGTCAGCCCCGCCGAGTAGGACTCGATCGCGGCGTCGTAAGCGCTGCCCGCCGCGGGGAGCGCCTCGGCATCCAGCGCCTCGAGCGCGAAGGCCGCCGACTCCAGCCGGGCATACGCACGCGTGAGCATGCGGTTTGCCTCGGCATAGGCCTGTTCACGCTGGGCCTCGGCCTGTGACACGCGCAGCCGAGCCGCAAGGATGGCGTCGCGTTTGTCGTCGAAAACAGTGAGCGGGATACTGACCTCGGCGACACCCGCAACCTCATCCGCGTCGGGGAAGAAACGCAGCCCCACCCCCGCGGTCGGGTCCGGCGTCGCATTGGCACGGGCCAGATGATAGTCCGCCTGCCGCTTGGCGATCTCATCTTCCCAGCGCGCCACCGCCGGGCTCTGACCCAGCTGTTGGCGGAGCGTTTCAAGGGCGGGCACCTCAACGCGCGACTCCAAATCCCCGACCGCGGCGTCAAAGACCGCTTCCCCCGCACCCCACATGGCCGCCAGGTCAGCGCGGTCGGCGTCAAGATGTTGGCGGGCCTGCTCAAGCGCGATACGACGCAGCGCAACACGCGCGGCGGCCTGATCGCGCTCCAGGCCCGGGGACGAGCCGTTCCTCGCACGGTCGTCGGCAACGTCAAACCCCGCCTGCGCAAGCGTCAACTGCTCTTGCGCCAAAGCGACCCGCTGCTGAGCCGTCACCACCGCGACATACCTCCCCCCCGTAGTCGCCGCGACATCAATACGCTGCTGCTCATAATCCCATGCCCGCAGACGCTGCGTCGCTTCGCCCAAGGCCTGCCGGCGGGCACGCTTATCCGCCAACTCGATCACTTGGCTGAGCCGTAGCGTGTGGCGCTCAAACGTCTCGCCCGCATCAGGCCCGGCAAAGTTTTCATAGCCGAAGCTCACCCGCGGGTTGGGGGGCCGCCCCATCTGCCTCGCATCCGCCTCCGCCGCCGCGTTCGCCCAGCCCGCAGACTCTAATGCCGGGCTGTTGCGTAACGACAGCGCTACCGCGTCATACAGCGTGAGTTCGCCCGTCGGGTTGGCGCCCGGCGTCGGGGTCCTCAGCGCATCGCCGGCCCCTTCATCGAAGACCGCGGCCGAAGGCCCGGCCGATGATTCCTCCGTGTAGTACGGGCGCGGCTCGACCCAAAGATCCGCGAACGGCCGATGCTGGGCGCAGCCCGTGAGCACACCCAGCATCGGCGTCAGGACCGCAAGCCAGAACAGTACAGGACGCAAGTTTCGCCCCACCTGTCTTTGTAGTGCAGTCGTGGTCATTACGGCGTACCCGTTTCGATGTAGATACCGGTCGCGTTGATCGTGAGCACCTGCGGGTCGGGACGCGGGCCGACGACACCACGCACAGTCAGCACCGTCATCGGCGGCAACTTCTCTGCGAGGTCTGCGGCGAGCAGCCGGCCCTCGTCGTCCACAACCTGCAGCGTCGCGAGGTTGGCCGTGATCTCCTCTTGCGGAGTACAGCAGTAATCCCACGGGGTCTGGCAGTGATCGTCTTCGCTGGTGCAGGCGTTGGGCAACGAAGCGTCAATAATCGCGGCAGATGCTCGGCCTTCAACCAGCGGCTCCATCCGACCGCCGATGATCACATGGACCACCACCTCGTCGCCTTCGCTAGCGCTCTCTTTGAGAGCAGTAATCGCCTGCGCACCTTCGGGAGCGCTATCGAGGAACAAGCCGCTGGGCAACGCGGCGGCGGCACCCGACTCCACAGTGGGCCCCGTTTTGCCCGCATCGGTCTTGCCACAACCCGCCGCGAGGAGGAGGGACAGTGTCAGAAGCACGCAGAAGAGGAACAGTTTTTGAACGAATCGTCGCATCGGTTTCCTTTCGAAAGGGGAAGAAGTCTGAACAGCGATACAGGTTACGCCGCCTTAAGCGACTCGGCGATCGGCATTCGCAGGCAGCGGAGTGCGGGGGGGATCGACCCGAATAGCCCGAGCAGGAGACCGGCTGCGATGCCAAAGCCGATCGTCGGGCCATCCAGCAGCAGACCAAACGCGCCCATCGAGAATCGGATCGACACGCCATCAAGCAGCAGCAGCGAGAGCAACGCACCAAGCACCGCGCCCGCCGCGGCCGCGAGCATGGACTCCTGCACAAAACTCAGCATCACCGCACGGCGTGGGTAGCCCAAGGACTGCAGCGTGCCGACCTCCCGGATGCGCGACGCGAACGCGGCGTACATCGTGTTGAGCCCACCAAGCAAGCCGCCGACACCGATGAGGATCGCGGTGACCCAGATCATCATCTTTACGGGCTTGTAAAAGTTGCTGAGTTGCCGGTAGTACTGGGCTTCGGTGACCGCCGCGAGTTCGAGGTCGACCCTGCTTTTGACGAACACATCGACATCCGCGAACTCGCCTTGATCGAGCGTGAGCACAACACACGAAACACCGTCGCGCCGCGTCAGGATCTGCAGGTTGGTTAGCGGCACCCAGACCTCGGCGTTCATCACCGTGTTGGGGGCAGCGAATCGGCCAACGATCGTGAACGGGCGGTCATCCATATAGAGCACCTCCCCGACCGCGAGCCGCTCGGCGGGCACGCCTAAACGCGTAGCCGCGAGCTCGCCGACGATGATCTCATCCGCACCGGTGTTGAATGTACGCCCCTCGATCAGGCGCACCTGCGGGTGGACCTGGAACGCGGCGGGCACGACCCCGCGGAATACCGCTTGCCCGACGGGCTCGGTCTCGGGCTCGAGCGCAACACCCAGCGCGGCGTGGACCTCGGGCGAGACAAACGCCTGACCCGCTTCGGACTTGATGCCGAACACGCTTGCCTGAACCTGGCCGGCAACCGATGCGCTGACCTCGCTGCGCTCGATGGACTCTTCGCTGCCCGCGCCCATCAGGATGACATTCCGCTCCGAGCCCGAGTCTGAAAGCGAGCGGTCCATACCACGGACAAACGCAAACGCAGAGATCGCCAGCACCACGACCAACATGCTGCCCAGCACACTGATCGCGAGGCGTAGCGGGGATCGTCCAAGGTTTCTTGCGGCATAATCGAATGGGAGTAATCGCATCATTTCCTCCTTTAGACCGCACGGAAACAAGTCGCGATCGGACGGCGGGCCGCTTGGATCGCGGGGACCATGCCGGCGGTGATCCCCAGGCACACCGCAATCAAAAGACCCATGCCAAGCAGCATCGCGTCCGCGTGGATCGGGATACTCAGCCCATCGACCGAGAAGCTCACCCGTGTCAGCCGGATGGTGATGAGCGCCCCGGCCGCGCCGACCACACCGCCGAGCACGCCAAGCACGACGGCCTCGGTCACAATCAATCGGCCGATCAACGACCCCGAGAAGCCCAGGGTCTGAAGGATCGCGTGCTCCTTGATACGGTCCTGCACCGAAAGCACGATCGCGTTGCCCACCAGCGCCAGCACCGCGATCAGGCAGCCCCAGCCGAGGTAACGTGTGAAGCCGATCAGCTCGATCATGTCGCCCGCGACCTGCGCGACAAACGCCTTCTCGGAGCGTGTCGTCGTCGGCTGCTCCGCAGAGCCAAAGAGCGCATCGATCTCATTGGACACGCGTTCCAGATGCGCGGGGTCGTCCACCTTCACATTGAACTGCGTGACCGTGCCGAGCTTCTTGTCGGTCTGCTGCTGGAGATAGTCGAGGTGGACGTAGGCGACGTTCTGGTCCTGGGGTTGGTCGGACTTGATGATGCCGGCGACGTAGGCGGTGATGCCCGCGGCGTCGAACTGGTCGCCGACCTTAAGCCCACGGCGCGCGGCAAGCGTCTCGCCCAGCAGCGCCGCATCGGAGCGACGCTGCCAGCCGGCCAGGTCGCCCGAGGTGATATCCGCATCGCGCCCGATCGTGTCGGCAAAGCGCTCGTTAGGCACACCACGGAACGTCACCACATCCAGCGAAGCCCGGCAGTTGTTAACCACCACACGCACCGGCACGGCCGAGGTCACGCCCTCGATCCGCTCGATCTGCGGCAGGTAATACTCGGGCAGTCGGCTGGTAAACGGGCAAAAGCGGTCCTCGCGGTAGACGACCAGCGTCGTGTCGGCAGCGCTCGCCTGCGTGGCTTCGGCCACCCCCTGCTGCATCGCCTGGATCGCAACGAAGAGGTACATCGCCGTCGCGACGCCCGCGATCGTGAGCAGTGTCCGCACCCGGTGGCGCAGCACCTGTTTCAGAACGAAGGGCCAGTACTTCAAGCCGATCATGCGTGGGCTCCTTGTGTCGTCGCGGTCTCGCCGGAGAACGCGGTTTTAACTGAGTCGTCGGCGAGCCGGCCCTTATCGAGGTGCAGCGTTCGGCCGGCAAACTCGGCGGTCTGGGCGTCGTGCGTCACCATGATGAGTGTCTTGCCCAGTTCCTGATTGAGGCGGGTCAGCAGCTCCATCACCGCGAGCGCGGAGGGCTTGTCGAGGTCGCCCGTCGGTTCGTCGGCGACGAGGATCGCCGGGTCGGTGACGATCGCGCGGGCGATCGCGACGCGCTGTTCCTGGCCGCCCGAGAGCTGACGCGGGTAGTGGTCGTGACGGTCGGCCAGCCCCACCAGTGAGAGCGCCGTCGCGACGCGTTCGTGGCGTTCCTTGCGTGACATCGAATGCAGCAGCATGGGTAGCTCGATGTTTTCATACGCGGTGAGAACGGGCACGAGGTTATAGAGCTGGAAGACGTAGCCGACGTTGTCGGATCGCCACGCGGCGAGCTTGCTGCGCGAGAGCTTGGCGATGTCTTGGCCGCCGATCGTGAGCGAGCCGGAGGTCGGGTGGTCGATGCCCGCGATGAGGTTGAGCAGCGTGGTCTTGCCGCTGCCGCTGGGGCCCATGAGCGCGAGGAAGCTGCCCTGCTCGACATCGAGGTCGAGCCCATCGAGCGGCCTGATTGTGCTATCGCCCTTACGGTAGGTCTTGGTGAGTTGTCGGCATTCGATGAGTGCCATAGAAAAATCTCGGATCGGGGTTGGTGTTTACGTCTCGTTTACAGTGCCATTCAAAGCCCAACGGGGACTAGGTCGCGTCACGGATGCGTACGCGTTGGCCTTCTTGCAGCGTCGGAGCAGGGCTGTCGACCACCGCGTCGCCGGGATTCAGTCCGCCTGTGATCTCGACCGTTCCATCGCCACGTTCACGGCCGAGGGTGATGGGCTTACGGAGCAGTCGGCTGTCGGCGGGCGACACCCACCAGACAAACGCCTCGCCGTCTTGCTCGACCACCGCGGTCTCGCGCAGCGCGACCGGTCCGCCGCCGCCGATATCCGGGCTGCCAGCGGCTGCGATTGGCCTTGATGCTCCGCCGCCGCTTCCCCCCAGGAACTTCACGCGTGCCAGCATGTCCGGCGTCAACAGTGGTGACGGGTCGATGATCGACACCTTGAACTGCACTGTGTTTTTGCCGATGTCCGCCTGGTGTACCAGCCGGGTCACGACACCGCGGAACTCCACGTCCGGCAGCACATCGACAACAATCACCGCGTTTTGCCCGACGCCGACCGACGCCGCGTCGGCCAGCGGCACATCGACACGCACTTGCAGCGAGCCGGGGTCGTAGAGGTGCACCGCGTGGGCGGTGTGCATGCCATCGGCACCGAGCATGAGCTTGTCCCCCGGCGCGACCAAACGATTCATCACCACCCCATCGACCGGGCTGTAGAGTGTCATACGCTCCAGCCGAAGCGCCGCCTCGGCCACTCGCACCCGCGCGGCCACCACCTCGGCCGCGGCTTCATCCCGCGCCTGCCGAAGTGCCGTCTTCAGCTCAAGCTCGCGCGACGCGGCCGACAGTTCCGCCTGCGCCCGCTCAACACCCGCCTCGAGCACCGGACGAAGCTGGCGTGTCGCCTCGACGACGGCCTGCTGACTCTGCACCTGATACATCGCCGCCTCGACCTGCTGCACGGATGCCGACCGCTCCCCCACCGCCGCCAGCCGGTCGTAGGTCGCCGACAGCTCGGCGAGTTTCGCCTCGTCCTGCGCGATGCGTGCGCCCAGACGGCGCAGGTCCGCCTCGGCCTCGGCCAATCGTGCCCGCGCGACCGCGGCCTTGCGTTGCAGCTCAACGGGCTCGTCGAAGTCCGTCTCCGCCGCGGCGAGCGCCGCCTGCTGGCGGGTCAGCGTCGCCTGCGCCTGCGCCAGCGCGAGCTCGGCGTCTTCATGCACCAGCTCCACCAGCGTGTCCCCGGCCTTGACCGCCTCGCCCTCGAGCACCAGCACACGCGACACCACGCCGTCGGCCAACGCGGTCACATAGGTTGGGTACGGGTCCGGCTCGACCCAGCCCGGGGCCTGCGCGACGACCGTCGCGGGGGCAGTCGCGGCCGGTCGGACCGTCTCGGCGACGTCATCGCTCGTCGCCCGCGTGGATAGTGCCGTGGCACGCACCACCTCGACGGGCGTCGCCGGCAACAGCACGTCGCGTGCGGCATAGGCGACTAACGCGAGCGTTGCCAGCAGGATCACCAGCGGCAGTACGACACGCGTCATCCATCGTCGGCGTGGCGCGGGGACGGTGCTCGGCGGCGGGGAGCTTGCGCCGGTGGCTTGTCCATCCCCGGGCTCATTGGTTTTCGTTCGTGATAGTGTGCGGAGGTCCATTGCGGCCCATTCCGATCGGATTGCAGGTTTGATCGATATCCCGGCCGACTAAGTGCATAGAGGCGCACCAAGACGGCCCATGACATAGCCCAAAGCAGATCGCAACACGCACTGCGCGCAGCATCACTACAGGGCTCGGATCAAGCAATCGGGGGTTGGATCGCAACACACAGCGCCGCACTCTGTGGGCGTGTCATGTGCGGCGTCCAACTCGGAGTCGGCGAAGGGTCCCAGAACAGGCCCGCCGGGGAGAAGGGTGACATCATCGAAACTACGGGGAGCACCTTGCCGCAGCAGGGGCAGTCGCAGGGTGCATCGTCGCAAGGCACGGGGGCCTCGGGATCGCTGTGGTCGTCGCAGCAGCCCGCGTCCAGGTCGGCCCCGGTATCCGGGCAGCAGCCGCAGACATCGACCGTGCACAGGTCTGCCACCGTGCCCGCCCGCTCGCCCGCCATCGCCTGGCCGGTGTGCATCAACGGCAACACCCCTACCGCCAAGGCGATGAATGTCGCCATGACGTAAGCCGGGATACGGGCTAGGCAGTCCGAGGTCATCAACCAAACAGTAGGTCTCGGGCGATGGCGTGTCAAGAGGTCTTTCCCCGGAAACATCGACGCCATCTCACCCAGCCGCGCCAGACCGCCCCCTGCCTCCAACCGATTCGTAGGACATTTTCATCACCGGTTGAATCCATCGCCCCGCCCCACGCGAACCCACTGTGTCGTCGCATACCGTCAGGTGGAGTCCGCATGAAGATCGCAATCGTTGGCACCGGCATCTCGGCCATGACCGCCGCCTACCTCCTTCACCGGGACCACGACATCACGGTCTACGAAAAAGCCGATTACGTCGGCGGGCATACCAACACGCTCGACGTACACCTCGCGGGCAAGACCTACGCGGTCGACACGGGCTTCATCGTGTTCAACGACTGGACCTACCCGAACTTCTGCCGCTTGATCGACCGGCTGGGTGTGCCTTGGCGCAGCTCGACGATGAGTTTCTCGGTCTGCTGTGAGCGCACCGGCCTCGCGTACAACGGCGGATCGATCGCGGGCCTGTTCGCGCAGAAACGCAACGCGCTAAGCCCAGCGTTCCTGGGCATGCTGCGCGACATCCTCCGCTTCAACCGCCTGGCCAAACGCTTTGCCGACGAGGGCGACCCGTCCATCACCATGCGTGCTTTTCTGGACCGGCACCGTCTGGGCAAACGCTTTGAACAGCAGTACCTGATCCCGATCACTGCTGCGATCTGGTCGGCCGACCCCGCAACGCTCAGCACGTTCCCCATGCGCTTCCTCGCGGAGTTCCTGCGTAACCACGGGATGCTCAACTGCTGGAACCGACCCACCTGGCGCACCATCACCGACGGCTCACGCAACTACATGACCCAACTGACCGCACCGTTCGCGGACCGCATCCGTCTCCGCGAGCCCGTGCTTGCCGTCCGCCGAATCGACGGGGGTGTCGCGGTCGACAGCGCCAGCGCCATCGACCAGCGCTACGACCACGTCGTGCTCGGCTGCCACAGCGACCAGGCCCTCGCCATCCTCGGCGGTGACGCAACGGAGGACGAACGCGCCGCGCTCAGCGCCATCCCCTACCAGCCCAACGAGGCGATCCTGCATACCGACCGGTCGGTCCTCCCACAGCGGCGGTCCTGCTGGGCGGCGTGGAACTACCGAATCCCGCGTGAGCACGGCCGACCCGTCGCGCTGACGTACAACATGAACATCCTGCAGGGCCTCGAAACACCCGAGCCGGTCTGCGTCACACTCAACGAACGCGAGCGGATCGCCCCGGACAAAGTCCTGCGTGTGATCCGCTACGAACACCCGATGTTCGGGCCCAGACGCGCCGATGCGCACCGGCTCTTCGACACCATCAATCATGTCAAGGGCGTCTCTTTCTGTGGCGCGTATTGGGGGTACGGCTTCCATGAAGACGGCGTCGTGAGCGCGCTGCGGGCGGTCGCGCCGCTGGGGGTGTCGCTGTAAACCCATGGCACCCCCTCCTCCCCCAACCCGTCAGAACGCGGCATCGCCCGGCAACCCCGGTATGCACTCGGCGATCTTCGAAGGCGTTGTTCGACACCGACGCTTTGAGCCCGTCGATCACGCGCTGCGGTTCAGGATGTTCATGCTGTACCTGGACCTGGATGAACTCGCGACCGTCTTCCGGGGCATCGGTCGGCTGCTGTGGTCGGCAGGCCGATGGAATCTCGCCTGCCTCCTGCGCCAAGACCACTTTGGCGACCGCCAAACGCCGCTCAAACAGTCAGTGCTGGACCTCGTCGAACAGCACACCGGGCAGCGACTGGCTGGGCCCGTGCGGATGCTCGCCCACCTGCGGTACTTCGGCTACGTCATGAACCCCGCGACGTTCTACTACTGCTTCGATCCTGCGGGTCGCGTTGTCCAGGCCATCGTGACAGAGATCCACAACACCCCCTGGGGCGAGCGCTACTGCTATGTCCTCCCCCGCAGCGAAAGCAACGCCAGCGACAAGGCCGGCCGCATGCGCTTCGAGTTTGACAAGGCGTTCCATGTCTCGCCCTTCATGCCGATGAACCACCGCTACGACTGGCGTTTCTCCCCGCCGCCCGATGAGGAAGGCGGTCGGCTCCTGGTCGGGATGACCAATCGCGACGCCGGCCGACGTGTCTTTGACGCCTCGCTCCAGCTCCAACGACACACGCTCACCTCCGCCCGACTCAACCTCATGCTGCTCAAATACCCGTGGATGACCGCCCAGGTCGTCGCGGGGATCTACACCCATGCGCTGAAACTCCGCCTCAAGGGGGCGACCTTCCACGACCACCCGAAGTGGGACAGGACCACTGAATCCAGCCCCAAGACCTGAGCGAATAAGCCAGCAATGCGGGCGCTGCTATCCGCACGCCACACGACACCCACACCCCCAAACGCCAGACCTGCCCATGACGACCACGATCATCCCCGCCTCGCGTTCGCTCCCCGCCGAGCCCCGTCTTGGGCCGGTCACCCGGCAGTGTCGGGCCACCCTCCACCGCTGGCTGGCCAAGCTCGACGCCGGACGCCTGACACTGGTCGATAACGGCGACACCGACCGCTTTGGAACGTGCCACCAGCCCGATACCGCCGACGCCCCCGCCTGCACGATCCGCGTCCACCACCCTCGTTTCTACCGAGACGCCGTGCTCGGCGGGCACCTCGCCGCGGCCGAGGGCTACGTCCACGGCCTGTGGGATTGCGACGACCTCACCGCGCTGGTCCGACTCTTCGCCCGCAACCTCGCCCTGTCCGACGACATGGACAAGCTCTCCGTGCGCCTCGGCGGGGTTGCGCTCAAACTCGGCCACTGGCTTCGCCGCAATACCGCACGGGGCAGCCGAGACAACATCGCCGCCCACTACGACCTGGGCAACGAATTCTTTCAGCAACTGCTCGACCCGACGATGTCCTACTCAGCCGGGGTCTTCGAAAACGCACAGACCCCGCTCGAAGCGGCGCAGCACGCCAAGATCGATCGGCTCCTGCGCAAGATCAACCTCAAGCCCACCGACCACCTCCTCGAGATCGGCACCGGCTGGGGAGGCCTCGCCCTGCACGCGGTCAAGCACTACGGCTGCCGAGTCACCACCACCACGCTGTCGAAGCAGCAGCACGATTATGCCCACGCCCTGTTCAAACGCGAAGGCGTGGCCGACCACATCGAACTCCTCCAACGCGACTACCGCGAGCTCGACGGACGCTACAGCAAAATCGTCTCCGTCGAGATGATCGAAGCGGTCGGGCATCAGTACTACAAAAGTTTCTTCTCGGCCTGCGACCGCCTGCTCGATTCGGGAGGGCGCGGCGTGATCCAATGCATCACGATCCCCGATGCGCGTTACGCCACCGCCTGCAAGACCGTCGACTTCATCAAGAAATACATCTTCCCCGGCTCGTGCATCCCATCAACCGCCGCCCTCAACCAGGCCATGCGCCAGAGCGGGCCGCTGCGTATGAGCGGGCTGGAAGACCTGACGCCGCACTACGCCACCACACTCGACCGCTGGCGGCAGAACATGGAGGCCAACCGGGACGCGATCAAGGCGCTGGGGTATCCCGAAACGCTGCTTCGGATGTGGGCCTTCTACCTTGCCTACTGCGAAGGCGGATTCCGCGAACGGAACATCGGGCTCGCGCAGTTTGAGTTTGTACGGCAAGAGACAGCGAAATGAACCCCTGGCTCTACCTCCTACTGACTTGGGCGGGGTCGGCCATCCTCATGGCCCTGCTCTGGTTCTACTGCCAAACGAAACGCAACGCGGGCTATGTCGATGCGGCATGGGCCTTCACGATCGGCTTGTCGGCGCTGATCGGTGCATGCTTGGTCGAAGGCACAGCGCCACGACGCGTGGGCGTCGCCCTGCTCGCCATCGTTTGGGCATGGCGCCTGAGTCTCCACCTCTGGCGGCGGATTCACGGCCAGGAAGAAGACGGCCGGTACCAAGCCATGCGCTCCCACTTCGCGCCGCGGGCCGGCCTCGCGTTCTTCGTGTTCTTTCAGATGCAGGCCTTGTTCGTCGTCCTCTTCGTCGGCCCGATCATCGCCGCCATGTCACGCCCAGGCCCGATCGATTGGCGCGACCTGCTTGGGCTCATGATCTGGAGCGTCGCGATCCTGGGCGAATCGATCGCCGACCGCCAGCTCGCCGCATTCAAACGCGACCCCGACTCCGAGGGCCAAGTCTGCAGGCGCGGCCTCTGGCGATACTCGCGCCACCCCAACTACTTTTTTGAATGGCTCCACTGGTTCGCCTACCTCGCGATCGGCGCGTCGCTAGTCCGCTCGATCGGCTGGCTCGCGCTGGCCGGGCCAGCCGTCATGCTCCTGTTCCTGATCCTGGTCACCGGCATCCCCTACACCGAACAACGCGCACGCCAAAGCAAAGGCGAGGCCTACCGCCAATACCAACGCGACACCAGCCCCTTTATCCCCTGGTTCCCCAAACACCGAGAAGCACCGTGACCCAAGCCACCGCACCACGCACCGACCACACCCCGCACGACACCCAAACCGAGCAAGGCCTGATGGGCCTCGCGGAGCGCGGCCTCCTGCCCGATGCGCTCATCCGCATGGGCATCCGACGACTGCTCAAACAGCGGCTCCACGACGAGAAGGCCAGCCAAAACGCCACGGCCGACCAGCGTACACACGCCCTGCGCGAACAACTCAGCCAAGGCCCGATCGCCACGAAGACCGACAGCGCAAACCGCCAGCACTACGAAGTCCCCGCCGCGTTTTACCAGCACGCGCTGGGACACCGGCTCAAGTACTCCGGCTGCTACTACCCCCAAGGCGTCACCACCCTCGACGCCGCCGAGGACGCGGCGCTCTCGCTCGTCTGCAAGCGTGCGTCACTGAGCGACCACATCGACATCCTCGAGCTCGGATGCGGCTGGGGTTCGCTGACGCTCTGGATGGCCGAGCACTACCCCGCCTCAAGGATCACCGCCGTATCCAACAGCGCATCCCAACGCGACTACATCCTCGGCCAGGCAGCCGTGTGCGCGCTCAATAACATCGAGGTCATCACCGCCGACATCAACGATTTCGAGACCGGCCGGCGTTTCGACCGTGTCGTCTCGATCGAGATGTTTGAGCACATGGCCAACCACGCCGAGCTCATGCGCCGTGTCGCCAACTGGCTTCGCACCGACGGCAAGCTCTTTGTCCACGTGTTTACCCATCAGCACTACACCTACCGCTTCGAGGAAGAGGGCCAGAGCAACTGGATGGGCCGACACTTCTTCACCGGCGGGATGATGCCCGCGCACGACTACCTGCCCGGGTTCGACCAGCACCTGCACTGCACCAGCGACTGGTGGCTCAACGGCAAGCACTACCAACAAACGGCCGAGCACTGGCTACAGAACACCGACGCCAACCGCGAGGCGATCCTGGCAATATTCGCCAAGACCTACGGGCAGGCGAACAGCCGGCGCTGGCTCCAACGCTGGCGGATCTTCTTCATGGCCTGCGCCGAGCTCTGGGGCTACCAAGCCGGTGAACAATGGGGCGTCTCGCACTACGTGTTCGAAAAGGCCGAACGTTGACAGACATGACACACACCAACCGCACGCCACACCTGCACGCATGCGAACCCCCTAACCCTGCGGCGTCCCACGAAACGGGGCGTTCGCATAACGCGGCGCTTGGTTCGCATAACGCAACGACAGCGCCACATAACGCTGCGATTGGTTCGCAAAACGAAAACGCAGCGCTGCATAACGAAGCGTGGGATGCGCATAACGTAACGACAGCGCCGCATAACGAAAACACCACCCTGCATAACGCCGCGCTTGCTTTGCATAACGAAAACACCGCGCTGCATAACGCAGCTCGGCGTGCGCATAACGGAAACAGCGCGCTGCATAACAAAAGCACGGCGCAGTGCCGCGAAAACAAAGCGCCCGTCGGCGAAAACAACACTTTCAAAGCCCCGAAGACATCGAAACGTCTCAAACCCCCGGCTTCCGGGGCCAGAATCACCAACACTCGACGGGTGGCGGGGCAGAGTCTGCGATGCCCCGGTGTTTATCTCATGCAGAGCTATTCCGTACGGCCCTTTCCGGGACATCCCAAAGCGGCTGCCCCTGCCACCCACTGCCTT
>JBITAC010000010.1:0-28759 GCA_044439905.1 Phycisphaerales bacterium JB063
GCGTTCGCGTCGGACGGCGACGGTGATGACCTCGGCCCCGGAGGCGTCAAGGGCGTGCTGCATCTGCTCGTAGGTGGCGTACTTGCCGGTGCCGACGATGAGGCGTGAGGCGAGCGTGCGGCCGGCGAGGTGGAGGGGGGCGTCGAGCTGGGTGGGGGCGGTGGTGGGCATTTGATCTCTGATTGCTTATTGATGATTGATGATTGGGGGAGTTTGGATTGAGATTCACGTCATCGCATAGGTCGATCCCACGGCGTGCCGCGGACGGCAAGCCGTGGGCCTGGGAGGTTTCCTAGCCCCCGCCGACGAGGGTGACGAGTTCGATCTGGTCGCCTTCGTGGAGGGGCTGGTCGGCGTGTTCGCGTTTGGGGACGACGGACTGGTTGAGCTCGACGGCGACGGCCTGGCCGGCGAGGCCTTGCTCTTGGAGGAGGTCGGCGACGGTGGCGGCGTCGGTGGTGTGGGGCTGGCCGTTGAGGGTGATCGTGGGCATGGGGGTAGTTTAGCAGGGTGGATTGGGGCGGAGCGGGGTGGGGTGGGTGGTGGAGCGTGGGGGGAGGGGGATCCCGCGTTATGCCGCTGCGCGGCACAGCGCGGGCCTGGGGGGAGAAAAGCGCGGGCATGGGCGCGGTATCGGGGGAAGCGGCGAAGCGGGTTGGGGTAGAATGTGTCGCCCCCTTTTCCGTGAGCCCGCCATGAGTACGATGCAGACGTCTTTTACTTCGAAGTGCTACGACCTTTGGGCGTGGTTTTACGACTACACGTTTGGGGCGTTGGTGCACAAGCGTCATGTGCGTGCGGTGAAGCAGATCCGGACAAAGCCGGGCGACTGTGTGTTGGATTTGGGGGTGGGGACGGGGATGACGCTGGGCGAGTACCCGGAGGACATCACGGTGATCGGCGCGGACCTGTCGGCGGGGATGCTGGCCAAGGCGGCGAAGAAGGTGGCGCAGGACGGCTTGAGTCATGTACACCTGGTGCAGGCGGACGCGATGTTTCCGCCGCTCAAGGAGCACGCGTTTGACCATGTGATGATCGCGCACACGATCAGCGTGGTGAGCGAGCCCAACAAGCTGCTGCTGTGGGCCAAGCGGATGGTCAAGCCCGAGGGGACGATCGTCTTGCTCAACCACTTCCACGCGAGCAATCGGCTGGTGGCGTTTTTCGAGACGATCACGAACCCGATCTTCCTGAAGATTGGCTGGAAGAGCGACCTTGCGCTGGAGGATTGTCTGGCGGGGACGGGCCTGCATATCCGTTACCACTTCAAGACGAGCGCGATGGACCTCTGGCAGATCGTGGTGCTGAGCCCGCAGGGCCCGGCGCTGAAGCCGGCGGCGGGGCCGGAGGCGGACGCGGTGCTGCCCGAAGCGGTGGCGGCGACGGCTTAGGGTTGGGCGTGATCCTTGGGGGTCGGGGTGGCGGTGTGTTCTTCGCGCACTTGCGACGCGCCCCCACCGACGTATCATCCGTCGATGCCCAAACGATTCCCCGTGGCCGTGCTGCTGTGTGCCCTTGCGTTGCCGGGGGTTGCGTCTGCGCAGCCGACGGCGGTCGGTGATGCCCCGGCGCTTTCGGTGCTTCCGCCGCTGCCGGGCGACCACCCGTTTGCGTCGCAGGTGTTGTCGAGTGATCTGCTGATGCAGGCGGCGCGGGCGACGGTGTATCAGGACGGCGATGCGCAGGTAGTCGTGCTCGAGGGCGACGCGGTGGTGACGATCGGGCTGCAGGGTTTCCGTTCGCCCCGTGCGGTGGTGCGTGTGGAGTCGGCGCCGGGGTATGGCGCGGGGGTCCGGCACCTGGCGATCTATCTGGAGGAGGCCGAGCCCGTGGGCGGGGCCGGGGTGCGGATGCAGGGCTCGGGGCTGCTGGTGACGGCGGCGATCTCGGGGCGGGTGGATGTGGATACGGCCTTGTTCGAGCGGGCGGAGGCGATGCCCACGAGTCCGCTGGTGTCGGCGGCGCAGTCGCGGATGGCGGAGTACCGGCGGGCGCTGCGTGCGCCGCTGCTGGACCCGCAGCCGGGCCCGGCATTTGACCCCGCGACCGAGGATGTGCGTGACGCCCGCCGGGCGGCGATCGAGCAGGAGCGGCGGCGGATCGACCCGACCGACCCACGGCTGGCGGGCCCGCGGACCGACCCGGACCTCGTGGACCGCAGCGTGCTGCCCACGCGTGGCACGGTGCGTTACGCCGTGGACCGGGCGGTGCTGCAGATGGGCGAACGCGAAGACGCGGTGATGCTGATCGGCAACGTGCGCGTGCTCTATGAAGACGAGGACGAGGGGCGTGACGTGCTGCTCACCGCGGACAAGGTGGTGATCTTTATTGAAAAAGAAGACGCGGCCGACAACGCTCCGCGCACCGCGCCGACACAGGTCGACGCGTCGCGCATCCGCGGCGTGTACCTGGAAGGCAACGCGGTGATCAGCGACGGCGACGCGTCGGTGCGTGCGCCGCGTGCGTACTACGACCTGAAACAGAACCGCGCGGTGCTGCTCGAAGCGGTGGTCTACGCGGTCGATACCCAGCGGCAGGTCCCGCTGTACCTGCGGGCGGAGGTGATCCGCCAGACCTCGGCCGACGCGTTCGAGGCGCGGGGCGCCACGCTGACGACCAGCGAGTTTGCCAAGCCACACCTGGCGCTGGGTGCCGACCGCATCACGATGCGGCAGAGCCGGCAGCCCGACGGGTTCATGGAGCGGTACGTCACCGCGAGCGGCATCACACTCAAGAGTGAGGACACGCCGTTTTTTTACTGGCCGTACCTCGCCGCGCCGGCCCACGCGCTGCCGCTGAAGCGTATCACGGCCGGGTACAGCAGCAGCAACGGGCTCAACGTGCAGACCGCGTGGGACATCTACGCCCTGATGGGCCGACGCGCCCCCGAGGGGGTCGAGCTGTTGGGCAACCTCGACTACCGTGGCGATCACGGCCCGGGCGTCGGCGTTGAGTTCAGCTACGACCGTGAGGCCATCCGCGGCGAGCTGCGCGGCTACCTCCTGCCCAGCGACTCGGGCGAGGACGACATCGCCGACCGCAACGACGTCGCGTTCGACGGCGACACCCGCGGCTTCCTCCACCTCCAGCACCGCCAGGACCTGCCCAGCGGCTGGGAGCTCTCGGTCGAGGGCAGCCACATCTCCGACCCGTCCTTCCTCGAAGAGTTCTACCGGGACGAGGCGTACGCGGCCCGGCCCTACCAGACCTCGATCTACCTCAAGAAGGCCCAGGACGACTGGGCGCTCACCGGGCTCTTGAGCTACGAGACCAACAACTTCACCGCCCAGATGCCGACGCTTTTGACGCCGGGCTACACCGTCGACAAGCTGCCCGAGGTCGCGTACTACCGGGGCACCAGTCTGCTCGATGATCGGCTGACGTGGTACCACGAATCGCGCATCGGCACGGTCCGCGCACGCTTTGGCGACGACAGCCCCGCCGACCGTGGCTTCACTATGGCGCAGTCCATGTCCCTCTTTGGCATCCCCAACACCACGAGCTTCGACGCCGCCGCCCGCGCCGCCGGCTTCCCCACCAGCACCGTCGGGCGGTTCGACACACGCAACGAGCTCGCTATGCCCATGCGGGCCGGCATCTTCGACATCACCCCCTTCATCGTCGGACGCATCACCGCCTACGACGACGACTTCGCCAACTACAACGGCGGCAACGACGACCAGGCACGCTTCTGGGGCGGGGCCGGCGTCGAGCTCTCCACCGAGTTCACCCGGACCTACGCCGCGTCCAACGAGCTGCTCGACCTCAACGGCATCCGACACATCGTCGAGCCCAGCGCGACGGTGGCGATCTACGGCTCGTCATTCGAAGACGGCGAGCTGCCCATCTACGACCCCGAGATCGAGGACCTGGCCGAGGGCGCTGTGATCCGTATCGGCGCAGTCAATACATTACAGACCCGGCGCGGCCGAGAGGGCAGACAGCGCACGGTCGACTGGCTCAAGCTTCGCACCGACTTTGTGATGCGTTCCAACGACGCCGACACCGATACCGTCATCCCCCGCTTCATCGACCACCGGCCCGAGTACTCCCTGGGCGGCGACCACTTCTACGGCGAGCTGCTCTGGGCCGTCACCCAGTCCGTCGCGGTCACCGGCGAAGTCACCTACAACTTCGAGATGGGCAACGTCGTCCAGTGGCGGCTGGGCACAGAGATGCGCCACGACGACCACCTCTCCACCTTCGCCCACTACCGCGAGATCGACCCGATCGACGCACGCCTGCTGACCTACGGCTTCGCGCTCGACCTCACCACCAAGTACCGCCTGGTCTTCAGCCACACCCTCGACTTCGGCGCGTCCCAGTCCCGCAGCATCAACCTCGCCCTGGACCGCAAGCTCCCCCGTGCCCGCCTCCAGTTCCTCGTCTCCTACGACGAGATCGACGACGACACCACCATCGGCCTGGTGCTGATCCCCGACGGCTTTGGCAGCGGGCTGGGTAACGGCGGCGTGTTCGGCGGGCCCTAAACCGCCGTGCTAGCTACACCGCCGCCCCGCACCCAAGGCCTGCCCGCACTGCAAGCGGCGAGCATGGGCCCCATGCGCAAAGCAAACCCTGCGGGCCGCCCGACGCGTGGCCCCCTGCCGCCCCCTTTCAAACCCGATATACTCAGCGGTCCGACTGACCCGGCGCGGCGTTTGCGCGCCCGCCCTACCGACGCCCCCACGACCCGGAGCCCTCCGCGTGTTTAAGTTCATTCGCCGTTATCAGAAGTGGCTGCTCGTCATCTTTTGCGCCATGCTGATGTTCGCGTTCCTGGTCCAGCCGGTCATGAGCATCTTCTTCCCCGACCCGTCCAAGCGGACGATCGGGACGATCTTCGAAGGCCAGAAGGTGACCGAAAACGAGAGGCAGAGCGCGATCCGTAACCTCGCGACGCTGCGTCAGCTCGGGTTCAACGGGCTGGGCCTGTTTGCGCAGGAGGACAGCGAAGCCGACACCGGGCTGGCCTGGCTGCTGCTGGTCCGCGCGGGCGAGCACGCCGGGTTTACCGCCAGCGACAACGAGGCCTTCACCGCGTTGTCGATGAAGCAGAGCAGCGTGCAGGACGAGGACTCGCTTAACGCGCTGGCTGCCCAGCTCAACATCAAGCAGGCCGACCTGCTGGGGATCGTCAAGCAGTACCTCGTCGCCGAGCAGTACCGCAAGCTGGTCATGGGCCACACGTACGAGATGCGCGAGGGCTTCAGCGGCTCGCCCGGGCTCAACCGCGTCCGCCTGGAGAACGAGGTGCTCAACGGCTTTGCCGACCTCGAGCCAGCGCAGCGCGAGGCCTTCCAGGGCTACATCGTCAGCATGCTCCTCAACGCCACGCTGGGTCGGCCGCGCATCTCCGACACGGCGGTCCGCCACGCGGTGCAGAACAACAACGCGACGCTCGGCGGGACGCTGGTCGTCTTCGAGGCCGAGGAAGCGACTGACGCCCCGACCGAGGCGCAGCTCCAGGAACTCTTCGACCAGTACAAGGGCGACTTCGCGGGCCAGGGCGAGACCTACGGGTTTGGCTACCGCCAGCCGGGCCGGGTGCGGATCGAGTCGCTGCGTGTGCCCTTCGAGGCCGTGCGTGCCATCGCCGCGGGTGAGGTCAGCGAGGGGGACGTCCGCCGGTACTACGACCAGAACGTGTTCCTGTATGCGAACTGGCAGCCGCGCGACCAGGAGCCGGAGGACGAGGCCGCCGACGAAGACACGGCCGCCGAAGACCCCGAAGCGGGTGAGGGCGACGCCGCAGTCGCAGCCGAAGACGAAGCCAACGCGGACGCCGAGGCCGGCGAGGGCGGCGAGGGCGAAACCGCCGAACCCGGCGATGCCGACACCGAGGCGGACGCCCAGGCCGAGGAGCGGATCGACGAGCGCGTGCGGATCGACTACCGCCTGCGTGACGAGATCCGCCAGGTGCTGATCCACCAGAAGACCAACGAGATGATGGCGGACATCGTGCGCGACATCCAGCGCATGCTGGCCGAGGACGCGCGGGTGCTCAAGGACGACAACGGGTTCAAGCTGATCCCCGACGACTTTGTGCCCACCCCGCTGACGCAGATCGCCGAGCGTATCCAGGAAGACTACGGCGTCGCGCTCGAAGTCATCGCGGACGACGGCCGATGGGTGACCCTGCCCGAATTCCAGCAGACCGCCAGCTTCGTGAGCGGGATGACCCGGCTGATGCCGAGCCGCTCGATCTGGCCCCGCGACAACCGCGGGTTCCAGCTTGTGGAAGTGCCTCTGACGACCGTGCCGCTGTCGGGCCGCCTTGGCCTGATGAGCAGCTTCTTCCAGCAGGACGTCCAGGGCCAGAGCCGCACCTTCACGCTGGGCCGACTGATCGGTGCCGCACGCGAGCTCCAGCCCGACGGCCAGGCCGGTTCGCCGCAGCAGCCCCAGGTCGGCCTCGCGCTGCCCGGCGCGACCGTCGACGCCGCGGGCTCCGCCTACGTCTCACGCCTGACCGACGCGCAGCGCGACCGCCCCGCCGAGTCACTCGCCGAGGTTCGCGAAGACGTCGAACGCGACGCCCGGCTGCTCGCCGGCTACGAGGCCCTCGTCGCACGCAAGGACAACCTGCTCACCATCGCACGCGCCAACTCGATCTTCGACATCGTCGCCGGCGACAACAGCCAAACCGTCACCCCTTTCAGCCGAAGCGTCCCGCCCACGCTCGAGGGTGTTTCCAACAGCCAGCCCCTGGTCGAAGCCGCCTTCGAGTTGGCCGAGCAACTCCGCGGCGGCGCGGGCGTTGAGGGCACGGTCTCGGCCGACCGCCTGGTCGCCGTCGAGCTCCCACGCGAGCGCAAGCTCCTCGTCTTCCTCGTCGACAGCTACAAGCCCATCTCCCGCTCCGCCTACCAGGACATGGTCGACCCGGGCGCCGGCACCCTCAACCGCCTCGCACTCGAGCAGGCGAACACCCCCGACGCGGACCCGGCCGGCAGCGTCTTCGAGACACTCTCCCTCGAAGCGATGATCCGGCACACCGGGTTCGAGTACGCCGAGGACGAAGGCCCCGCCACCGAGGGCGCGGGCGACGGCAGCGAGTCGGCCGACGACGAGTAACACAACGCGGCAACGCAACAAAAAACACAGCCCCGCATCGCCATGATGCGGGGCTGTTTTAGTAATCACACGATTTGCCGTTCGGCCAACAAACTTCACCACTTACCCGACGGTCGAACCCGCGGGCACCGGCTTGCTCGGCGCTAGCAGGACGACGTCGGCCAACGCCTCGCCATCCATCACGCTCGCCGCCATCAGCATGCCGTTGGATTCCTCGCCCCGGATCGTACGCGGCGCGAGGTTGGCGACCACAATGATCTGCCTGCCCACCAGGTCCTCGGGGTTGTAAAACTGCTTGACCCCCGCACAGATCTGACGCTTCTCCTCGCCCAGATCCACCTGCAGCTTGAGCAGGCGGTCGGCGTTGGGGTGGTGCTCGGCCTCGAGGATCGTGGCGACCCGCAGGTCGAGCTTAGCGAAATCGTCGTATTGAATGGTCGGCTTGGTTTCCATAGCGGTCGCGGTCCGTAGTAGCGGAGTAAAGAAAAGCCCGGCGTGGGCAAACCCGTGGGCGAGAAAGGATACTGGATTCGCGTCCATCATGACCGGCGGACGCTGGCCCGACGCGTTGGCGGATACACTGAACGGCCGATGCGCACCACCGCGAAAAAACCGAGACGACGCCTGCGCCGGCTGCTGGCCGTGCTGGTGGTCATGCTCCTGGTGTTGGGGGTCCTGCCGCTGGCGGCGTTGTACTGGTACACCCGGCCGGCCCAGCTCAAGCCCGTGGTCGAGCAGGCGCTCGCGGATCTCACCGGCTGCGAGGTCGTCGTCGGCTACGCCGAGGTCTCACGCGACGGCAAGGTCCACCTCGAAAACATCGAGCTCCGTGTCCCCGGGCTCCAAGGCCAGTACGCCCAGCTCGCCACCATCCAGACCCTCGACCTCTTTGGCGAAGCACGCGGGCTCATCGACGGCAGCTACGCCCCTCACCGCGTCGAGATCGAAGGCCTCTCGCTCCGGCTGACCGAAGACGCCCGGACCCAGGCGTTCAACTACGAGCAGCTCGTCCTGCCCCAGGACACCGAAACCCAGGAGGCCGCGGCGATCCCGATCATCCAGCTGCGTAACAGCGAGATCCGCTTTGGGCGACGCGCGGAGGACGGCCGTGTCGAATCGCTGGGCGCGATGCACATCGAGGGCGACCTGAACGCCGAGTCGCTGACCGACCGTCTCTACACCTTCGCGCTGCGTGAGACCGACGCGCAGACCGGCGAGCCCGACCCCGAGGGCGCGGAGTTCCTTGGGCGGTTCAGCATCGAGTCGCCGATGGTCGAGCTTACCGTCAACCGCTTCAGTCTCGCCGACGAGCAGCGGTTCTTCGTCCCCGCCGAGTTCCGCGACTACTGGGCCCGGCTTGCGCCCGAAGGCGATGTCACACGCCTCACCCTCGCCCTGGGGCCCGACGCCCAGAACCGCTTTTCCAAAGACAACGCGACGCTGGCGATGGAGCTCGAAAACATCGGGCTCAACCTCGACATCCTCGGTGCCCAGGACCCCGACCTCCAGGAGGCCGCACTCCTGCTCAACACCATCGAGACCCGGCTGACCGGGATGAGCGGCAAACTCATCCTCGAGCACGGGCAGTGGCAGCTCCAGGACGCGACCGGGCGGGTCAGCCAGTACGGCATCGGCCTGAGCCCCATCGACTACCACATCGATGCACGCGGCGGCCTCGCGATGGACGCCCCCTACGACATCGCCATCACCACCGAGCCGTTCACCCTCAAGGACCGCTTCGAGTTCCTCCTCGCGATGTCGCCGCTCACCAGCGAGGGCTACCGCCGATTCCGCCCCAGCGGCGAGATGTCGCTCTCGGCAAGGTTCGCCTCCGACGGCTCGGACGCCCCACCCGACTGGGCGATCCAGCTCCACCTCATCGACGCGAAGATGGTCCACGCCATGTTCCCCCTGCCGATCACGTCGCTGCGGGGCACGATCGATATCACCGGCGAACAGGTCACCCTCGACGGGATCACGGGCCAAACCCCGTCAGGCGCGGCGGTCACACTCACCGGCACCGCGACGCCCGCCAGTGATATCGCCGAGGTCGATCTGGCGGTCGATATCACGGGCCTGGCGCTCGACGAGCACCTGCTCAATGCGCTCAAGCCCAACGAACGCGAAAACCTCCACCGCTTCTTCGACCAGCCCCACTACGCCGCACTGGTCGACCGCGGGCTCATCAGCCCCGACGGCCAAGGCGCGCCGCGCTTCAACCTCGGCGGCACCGTCGATGTCCACGTCCCCGTGTACCGGCCCTACGGCGAAGACGGCGACTACTCGATCGTCCCGGTCATCGACCTCACCGGCGTCAACGCGCTGATGCGTGACTTCGCCTACCCCGTCACCGTCACCAGCGGCAGCGTGCAGATCGGGCCCGACTTTGTGGTACTCGACAAGCTCTCGCTCGCATCACCTACCGGCGGCGCGCTGACGCTCGACGGCCGGGCGGACAAAGACGCCGACAGCGGCGAGTACCTGCCCGCGCTGATGGTGACTGACGCCGTGTTGCCCGCCGACGCCCTGCTGCTCGCGGCGATCGGCGGCGAGGCGGAGACACTGCTGAATGACCTCCACCTCACGGGCGTGGTCCGTATCGCCGGGCCCATCGAGCAGCAACCCGGCGAGGATGAACCGGGTATGACGCTCGACGTCGTACTGACCGATGCGAGCGTCAACCCCTTCGGCGGCGCCGTCACGCTGCACAACGCCACCGGCGCACTGACGCTCCACGGCAAGGCCATCACCGACCTGCGCATCGCCGGCGACTGGCGCGACGGCGCGACGCTCGTCGTCACCGGCGGCGTGGACTGGGCAAGCGACGACCCGGACACCGGCCGCCCCATCACCGAAGCGGACCTGACGTTCCGCGCGGCCGACTTCTTCTTTGACCCCGACCTGCTCGACCTGCTCCCGCCCGGCAGTGACACGCGCACCGAACTCGCGGAGTTGTTCGAGGTCTATCAGCCCGCCGGCGGGTTTGATGCGCAGCTGCGTTGGCGGCCGACCAGCCGTGACGCCCCCGATGACTTCGAGGTCGAGCTCGCGCCGCGTGAGTTGGCGATGAACCTGCTGGGCGGTCGGCTATCGCTGACCGGGGTCACCGGCGGCGTCCACGTCTCGCCCGAGGTGCTGGCACTGCACCAACTGGGCGGCACGTTCACCGACGCGGACGGCGCAACGGGCCAGCTCGAGACCGACGGCACGATCACCATCGCGGACGACCCCGACATCGCGCTACGCCTGACCGGCGAGACCAGCGCGATCGGCGCGACCGCCCGGCTGCTGCTGCCCGACAAGACCGTGAGCGTGCTCGACGCGATCGAGTGGGACGGCGGGTTCGCGATGCGCAACGGCCGGCTTGAGATGACCGCCGTGGGCAGCGACGAACAGGCCACGAGCTTCGACGCCATCGCGCTGTTCAACGGCGTCGCGATGAAGGTCGGCGGGGTCCCGATCCAGGCCGTCGAGGCGACGCTCGCGGTCCTGGTTGACGACACGCCTAGCCGTGACATCCCGCTGATGTCCTTCGACCTCGACTGCGCCTCGCTGATCGCGATGGACCGGCGGGTCACCCGGCTGCGTGGCCAGGCGGACAACCGCGAACGGGCCGACATCCTCCGCACCACCCGCGTCACGGGGTCGCTGTACGGCGGGACGGTCGTGCTCGAGTCCGCGATGGGGCTGGGCGACATCGAACGCTCGACGCTCCGCCTCTCGATGCACGACGTCGAGCTCAACAAGTTCATGGAACCCCAGAGCGTCGCCCCCGACAGCCCGGGCCCCGGCGCGGTCGTGCAGCGCGACCGGTCGCTGGGCCTGATCTCCGGCGAACTCGCGATCACGACGGGCTACGGCCAAGGCGCGCCACGCACCGGGCGGGGCAGCGTGCGGGTCGAAGACGCCTCGCTCTACGGCGATAACCCGCTGGGGCTGGGCGTGGTCGAGTTGCTCAACTTCAACATCCCCACCGGCCGCGGCTTTGACCAGGCGCTGCTCGACTTTGCCATCGTCGACGACACCGTGCTTTTCAATGAGATCACGATGCAGACCCCCGCGCAGACCATGACCGGCCGAACCCTCAAGATCACCGGCGAAGGCACGCTGACCTTCCCCGAGCTTGCGCTCGACCTTCGGCTACGCACCCAGAGCGGCGGCTCATCGACACGCCTGCCTTTTAGTGAAGTCTTCAACATGGTCCGCAACGAGCTGATCGGCATCAGCGTCAACGGCACCCTCACCGAGCCCGACGTCAACTACACCGTGCTGCAGAACACACGCGACGCACTCAACGAACTACTCTCGGGCCGGCCGCGGGTTGCGCCATAACGAAACGCCGTATGTTATGCAGAGCAACAGACACGACTAACTCCCCATGTACTGCCTCGACTGCGACTACTGCCTGATTGGTTTGACGCGCGACACGTGTCCCGAGTGTGGGCTGCGCTTTGACCGCACGGACCCCGCGACGTACCAGCCCGAGACGAAAGCCGTGTCGGTGGGCGACGGGCCGCGCAAGCGGAAGCTGCCTCTGTTGGCGATGGGCCTGGTGTGGAGCTACCCGCCGGCGTTCGTGGGCATGCTGTACCTGACGTGGTTTTCGGCCTGGGGGGTGCTGGGGCGACGGCCGAAGTTTTCGTATGACGACCCGGTCTCGATCTCGGCGGTGGTCAGCGTATTGTACTACGTGACTTGCGTGCTGATGGTCGCCGGGCCGGGGGCACTGCTGATCGGCTTCTTTGTGACGTCGTGGTACAGCGTGGCGTACCGGAAACGCTTCCTGGCCACTCTCGCGTTGTTCCTGACCTACCTCGGCCTCTGGGTCGCGTGCTTCGGCCTGGTCCGGTGGGACCCGGTCGGCGTCGTTGACTGGTTCATGGACTAAAGCCGGTCGGCACCTGACGCCGCAGGCCCGGCGGCCTGGCGAGTTGCCACCAGTCGGTCGCGGCGAGTTCTTCGAGGATGACGCGGTCGATCCGGCCCTCTTCGGGGACGACGTCGGCCGGGTCCACCTGCGGGGCAACAGCGACGACGGGCACCCCCGTGAGCTTCCGCAGCCAATTGCGGTTGCTGCCCCGAGAGGGGTCGTCGGCCATCGCGAGCGCTTCGTCGGCGGCATAGCCGTTCATCACTACCCCCGCGACGCGGAGCCCGCGGACCTTGAGCAGCGCGACCGTCATCGCGGTGTGGTTGAGTGTGCCCAGCCCGGATCGGGCGACGACGAGCACGGGGTAGTCGAGGTGCGCCGCGAGGTCGAGCACCGTGCGTGACGGCACCGCCGGGTCGACCGGGACCATCAGCCCGCCGACCCCTTCGACGACGACGGCGTCGCTGTGTGTGTCGATGCGTGTAAGCGCGTGGGCGACGGCGTCCCAGTCGGTCGGCTCGCCCAACTGCTCGGCCGCGACGGCCGGGGCGAGCGGGGCGCGGTAGCGGACTGGGTTGATGACATCGAGCGGGAGGCGGCAGTCGGCGAAGTGTGCCAGCGCCTCGGCGTCGGGCGCGACCAGCCCGCCCCGGTCCTTGCGGCAGCCCGAGGCGAAGGGCTTGCACACGCCGACCGAAGCGCCGGGGCGCTGGTGGCGGAGCGCCCACGCGACGCCGCACGAAACAACGGTCTTGCCGACTTCGGTGTCGGTCCCGGTGATGAACAGGCCGGGCTTGTTGAGCGATAAGGATTCCCACGACATGCGGGCATGATAGGCAGAGGCGGGGTGTTACGCCGGGTTTCAAACTTACACAAGCGCCGCGAGTTGAAACCCACCCGTTTAGCCGTCGCCCATCGGGCGGCGTGCTGTTTTGCGTGTAGCCAACGCCGCACCCGTTGGGCGAGGGCTCAGCGGCAGCACGCGCATTGCGCACGCGTAAGACTATTCCGTGTCGTCGTCCTCTTCGGCTTGCAGCATCTCCAACTGCGGCGCACGGTTCACAAACCCGGTCGGCTCCAGGCACTCTGCCATGACCCACTCGGGCAGGTCGTAGGGCCCGATCGACCCGACGTACTCGACCACCGCCCCACCACCGCCCAGCGCATCGAGTACTCGGCGGAACTGCTCGGGGCTGAAGCGTTCGCGTTCGATGATGATGTCGCCCCGCCGGGTATCGACATCAAACAGCAGCGTCGGCCGACCCAGCACCGCGCGTTTGTCGTCGGTCCGGCTGAAGTTTTGCCAAACGACCCCGGCCGCCTCGCCACGCTGGAGCCTGCCCCTTAGCGCGTCGGCCAGCGCGGGCTCCCATAGGTAGCGGTACTGCGCATCGACCGCGCCGCTGGCGACCATGCTCAGGTCCGTGCGGTAGGCCTCGACCAGCTCGACTTGGCGGTTGGGTAGAAACGCCAGCCCAAGCTCGATCGTCTCGCCCGCCCGGCTGAGCAGCAGCGTCGCCCCGCCGCCGGGCCGATACCGCGCCAGCACCTGGGCCACGTTCTGAGGCGTCAGCGCTTCGCCATCCAGCGCGAGCAGCTCGTCGTCGATCCGGACCCCGGCCTGCTCCGCATTCCCCCCCGGCACGAGGCGGGCCACGCGTGTCGTCGCCCGGCCATCGCTCAACACCCGGAACCCGACGCCCAGGTCCGCCACCCCCTCGAGCTCGCGCTGCGTCATCGGCTGGATGCCCAGCGACATCGCACGCACCAGCGCACGGTACTGGCGGGCCGTCAGCGGGTCGACCTGCGACGCGACCACCAGGAACTGGCCCCGCAACGCCGCCTGATAGTCGGCCCGCTGCGCGTCGGTCAGCCCCGCGGGCGTCGTGTTGAGCTGGTCCACCAGCCAGGTCGGTACGGGGTGCACCAGGATCCGCCGCTCCTCCCACTGGTACGCCACCACCAGCCGGGGCGGCGCGGGCGGGTCCGTGAAACGCCTGCTGCCCAAGGCCTGTTCGTAGCGCAAGCGTTCGCGTTCGACCTGCGCACGCTGCTCGTCCAGCAAGGCCTCCTGCGCCAGGCGTTCAAGCTCCGCCTGCGCCGCGCGGCGCTCGGCCTCCTCACGGATCAGCCGGGCCTGCTCGGTCTCCGACGCCGCGCGGTCACGCTCCGCCTGCAACGCCACCAGGTCCGCGGCCAATGCCTCGTTCTTCGCCGCAACGACCTCGCTCTCTTCCGCCACCTGCTCCTGCTTCTGGTTCACATTCATCGCCAGGAACAGCACCAGCACCAGGAACATCACGAGCGTGCAAAACACCAGGTCGCTGAACGACTCGAAGAAGTTGAACGTCGAATTGCGTTTGGGGAGGTTGAGCATGAGCGGGGCTGAGGAGGTGGCCTAGTGGTCAAGTGGCCTTGTGGTCAAGTGTTGTCAATCCGAGCCTCTGGTTTGGTTCATCGTGGATCGTGGGATTGCGTGGCAACGCGACATCATCCTTGCTCACTTGGCCACTCGACCACCTCCCCCTCACGCCATCGTCTCGCCCGACGGGTCGATCGTTCCGCCTGGCGGGGGCATGGGGGCGTTGCTGTCGGCGGCGCGGGTGTCGGGCACGCTGCCGGGGACGGGTACGCCGGGCGGGAGGCCGATGCCGCGTTCGCGTAGCTTGCGCTGGTGTTCTTCGTTGATACGACCCGCGCGGCGGAGGATCGGCAGGATGTAGATCTCGGTCAGCTCCGCGATGTGGCTGACGACGTGCTCGATGTTGGAGTCGACCAGGTTCGACAGCAGTCGCAGGCAGACCCCGCCGAGGATCGCCCCAAGCAGCGTGGTGTAGAACGCGATGCCCATACCTTCGAGGGTGGACTCGACGCCGGACATGATGGACGTGTCGTTGTGGCTCATGGCCATGAACACGTCGGTGAGACCGTCGGCCGACTGGATCAGGCCGATGATCGTGCCAACCAGCCCGAGGGTGACGAGGATGCTCGACGCGAAATCCACAACCTTTGTCTTCGCGAGCAGGCGGGCCTGGAGCAGGGTCACGAGGTTATCTTGCGAGAGGTTGTAGTCTCGGCGGAAGATCTCGTGGAGGTTGTCGATGTGGTCGCGGAAGAGGCTCGGCTCGGAATTCTGCAGGAAGACGAAGATGTTGTTGGTCTCGCGGAGCTGGTCGATCTGCTGGTTGGTAAGCTTGCGTTGCCTGGCGATGAAGGCGACGTCGCTGAAGTTTTTGAGCAGCGCGAAGCCGAAGATCCCCAGGATGATGGAGGAGATGATCCACGAATCGCCGCGGACGGACTGGGCGATGATGGGCCCGGCGAGGACGACGACGAGCGCGCCCAAGGCGACGACATAGAGCGTCCACTCCAGGAGCGGCCGGCCCTGCTTACCCATGTCGACGCGTTGGCTGCGGTGGGTATGGATGTTGCCGGGTTTGGGTCGGCTGGGCGTGCCGCCGGGCACGGGGGCGGCCGAGGCCGGGGCGGTCGGGTTCGGATTTGCGGGGGCCCCGGCGGTTCCGGGGGCTGGCTCGGTGGGCATGGCGGCGATTATACGGGCCCGGCAAACGCCCGGGACGCAACCGGGCGGGCGATTCTGGGTATTCCCCTTGGGGGCGGGGCCTCGCCCGGTTAGACTAGTTAGGAAGCGGGCCCCAATCGGCCGATGGTAACTCAGGGGCCGACCCTCTCGAATCACCCGCACTTAACACACAGGGGTAGACCGATGCCAGCACTGGTTGTGATCCATGGCGGCCGACGCGGCGAGTACTTCAACCTCCAGGTCAAGGCCGCGCTCGTCGTCGGCCGCGACGACGAGCTGCTCGCCCAGATGACCGAGGACCCCAGCGTCTCACGCAAGCACGTCGAGTTCATCCGGCACGACACCGACCACAAGTGCTTCGCCATCGACCTGGGCTCAAGCAACGGCGTCCGCATCAACGGCAGCAAGATCGACCACTCGGCCGAGGTCCACGACGGCGACCTCATCCAGATCGGGCATACCCTGCTCGTCTTTGTCAACAAAGACCTCGACGACACCAGCCCCGTCCCCACCTTCCTCAAGGCCTGCGAAAAACTCTACGGCGACCAGCTCGACAAGATGCGCGAACACGACCGCAAACTCGCCGCACTCGAATCCAACAGCAACACCGGCACGCACGACTTCGGGGTCGTGACCAAGAAACGCAGATAAAACCCGACACCTCGCCCGCCCCGCCCCATCCGGGCAACGACGCACTCCAAGACATTCGCCGCCGCGATCACCGCGACGGTTGTTTTATGATGGTCGCCGATCGCCGCAGGACCCTCGGCATCTCCCCAGTCAAACCCCACCGAGAAGGCCATGCACGAACTGCCCACACTGATCGCCGATGAGGACGGCGTCGCACTGTTCACCACCGCCCAGTGGCCCGAGGAAACGCGGGGTGGGCTGGTGCTGTCGCCACGGATCGGGGCGTCGTCGCTCCGGCTGCGCACGAGCGAGCCGGGGTACACCGCCGACTGGCATGTCGCGGGCGAGCCGGTGCTGATCGTCGTACGGCGGGGGACCTTGCGCATCGGGCTGCGCGACGGGACGCACCGCGACTTCTCGGCCGGCGACGCGTTTGTCGCAGCCGACAGCGTGCCCGAGGGTGAGGCGTTTGACCCAGCAACGCACGGGCACACCGCACAAGTCGTCGGCGAACAAACCCTCGAAGCGGTCCACATCAAGCTCGCGGCGCTGCCGGAAGATAGGCCTGCTTGAGTCGGTAAGATGTCTCGCCCATGACACGCCCCAAAACCACTTCGCCGACCCTCGACGACGCACGCGGCGTCCTGCGCGGAGTGTTCGGCCACGACGATTTCCGGGGCCAGCAACGCGACGCGATCGAACGCACCCTGGCGGGCAAGCACACCCTGGTCCTTATGCCCACCGGCGGGGGCAAGTCGGCCTGCTACCAGGTGCCCGCCCTGCTCTTCAACGGGCTCACGCTCGTCCTCTCCCCGCTGGTCGCGCTGATGAAGGACCAGGTCGATGCGCTGCTCGCCAAGGGGATCGACGCGACCTACATCAACGCCACGCTTACCCGCAAGGAACGCGACGCCCGCTACAACGCGTTGAGCGCGGGGCAGTACAAACTGCTGTACGTCACCCCCGAACGCTTCCGCAAGGACGAGTTCCGCGCCGCGCTCGCGACGCGCACGATCGACCTGCTCGCCATCGACGAGGCGCACTGCGTCAGCGGCTGGGGCCACGACTTTCGGCCCGACTACACCAAGCTCGCCGAGCTGCGCCGCGTGATGGGCAACCCGACCACAATCGCTCTGACCGCGACCGCGACGCCGCGTGTCCAGCAGGACATCGTGCAACAGCTCGGGCTCGCACCCGACATGGCGGTGCTCAGTAAGGGGATCGATCGGCCCAACCTGTCGCTCGAAGTCAGCGAGGTCTGGGGCGACGACGACAAGCTCGACGCGATCGCGCAGGCCGCCAAGACACTCGATGGGATTGACGCCCCGTCCGTTGACAGGCTGGGTGCCTGCCCCACCGGCGGCAGTGGCATCGTCTACTTCGCCCTGATCCGCTCGCTCGAATCGTTCAGCGAACAGCTCCGCGAGCGCGGCGTGGCCCACCTGTGCTACCACGGCAAGCTCGAGCGTCAGCAGCGCAAACGTGTTCAGGACCTGTTCCTCTCCGACGAGGCCGACAAGCCCGCGGGCCACCGGCTGGTGCTGGCGACCAACGCGTTTGGCATGGGTATCGACAAGCCCGACATCCGGTTCGTACTCCACGCCGAGGTGCCCGGCTCGGTCGAGGGGTACTACCAGGAGATCGGCCGCGCGGGAAGAGACGGCTGGCCCGCGCGGTGTACGCTGCTCTACGACGAGCGCGACCTCGAAACACAGATGATGTTTATCCGCTGGTCCAACCCGGACACCGCGTACCTGCAGCGGGTGGTGCATCACCTCGAGCATGATGCCGAGCAGGTCCACGCGTTCGGCATCGACTGGCTGCGCGAAAAACTCCACCACAAGCAGCGCGGCGATTTTCGGCTGGAGACCGCCCTCAACCTACTCTACCGCCACGGGGTGATCGACACGCCTCCGCCCAAACTCGACAGCGCTCGGCCGATGGCAATCGAGGACGCGATGCAGTCGGGCCAGCTCGAGGTAATCGCCGACCTGCCCGACGCCCTGCTCGATGAGGAGCGCCTAGCCGACAAGCTGCGCGGCGACCAGCAGCGGCTCTACGGCATGGTCGAGTATGCGCGATGCGAAGATGGGCGCCGGGCGTTTCTCAACGACTACTTCGGTGTGGGCGCGCCTTCGCCGACGGAGCCGGGCCGATGACGACGCCCGACGCACCGAGCACCGGCCGACGCGCCTGGCTGTGGGCCGAGATGGCGCTCATATTCATCGGCCTGCCCGCGGCGATCGCGATGTTCCCGGGCATCCTCGGCGGCGGCGTGCTGTTCCTGCTGCTCTGGACCGGCGGCGCGGCGTGTACCCTCTACCTGCTCTACGACAAACGCTTCGAGCGGCGAAAGCTCTGGAACTTCCGCATCGCCTACGACCGCTTGGGCGTCGTCCTGCTGCGTTGGCTCATCCTTATCAGCGTCGTCATGTTCCTCTACGGCTTAGCGGCCGGGCATCACATCGGCGGCCTGCGTTTTCCGACCGGTTTGTTCGGCCTGCCGCGCGAAATCCCCGTGCTATGGGCCGTCATCATGCTCGCCTACCCGTGGTTTTCCGTCTTCCCGCAGAACCTGATCTACCGCGCGTTCTTCTGCCAACGCTATGCCCCCATCCTCGGCAGCGGCTGGGCGATGATCCTCCTCAACGCGGCGCTCTTCAGCTTCGGGCACATCATGTTCGGCAACTGGGTCGTCCTCGGGCTCACCCTCGTCGGCGGCGCACTCTTCACCCGCACCTACCTCCGGCACGGATCACTCCTGCTCGCCACGATCGAACACGCCCTCTACGGCAGCTTCTGCTTCTCGGTCGGCATCGGCATCTTCCTGCTGTACGGCAGCGGGAACTAGCGAACCGCCAGGAACCAGAACACGCGCGACGCCCTCACCGAACAACTGTACAGGCATCGTTGCGTTTCGCCCTATGCGGCGCTGCGCAGGAACAACACCGCGACGCCGATGATTGACACCGCGGCGCCGACGGCGGCGCGCCAGGTCACGCGTTCACCCAAGGCCAGGACGATCGGCAGGACAAACAGCGGGCTGGTCGAGAGCAGGGTCTGCGCGACGCCGACCTGTGCGTCGCTTTTGAACGCCACCTGCTGGAGCCAGATGCCCAGGAACGTTCCCATCAACATCGCGCAGCAGACGAGCAGCCAGGTGTGTTTAACGCTGGGGCGTTGCGGGTGGTTGTCTGCGGTGCCGCCGGCTTGGGGCAAGCGTTTGTCGATCGGGAGCATGAGCACGAGGATGGCCGAGCCCGCGACGATGCGGACGACTGCGCTGGGCGCGGCGGCGATGTCGCCGTGGTCGAAGACGTAGCGTGTCATGAGGGCCCCGCCGGCCTGGCACAACGCGGCGGCGAGCGCGAAGGCGACGCCCAGCGCGTCGACGTGCCCGTCGGACGTGGTGTGGTTGCGCTCGGCGATGACCCACGCAACGCCGGCGACGGTGATCGCGATGCCCGCCGCCTGCCAGGGCCCAACCGCCTCGCCCAGGATCGGCCAGGCCAGCGCGGCGGTCGCGACGGGAGCGCCCATGAACAGCAGCAGGGTGCGTCGAGCGCCGATGCGGTTGAGCGCCGCGAAGAAACACGTGTCGCCGATACCGATGCCCACGACCCCGCTGAGGATCAAGAGACCCATCAGCGGCGGCGCCAGCGCGAACGGCGGCCCGGCCTGGGGCGACCAGGCCCACATCGATCCGACGACGACACTCAGCAGCGCCGTCGCCAAGATATTCTTGGTCAGGTTCATACGGACCGGCGGCATTACCCGGCCCACGCGGCGGTACATGACGGTCGCGCCGGCCCAGAGCATCGCGGCGGAGGCGGCCGCGCCGAGGCCGAACAGTGCGTGGGTGGTATCGATCATGGCAAGGGCACCGCATGGGCCGACGCTATGGAGAAGCATTGGCGGGGCCGGGCATCATGACGTTTCCGCTTGGGTGTGCAAGCGTGCTGCGTTACAATCCGAGTCATCGCCCCGTGCCGCATCGACGGGCTTCATCTCGGCACACCCGCACCATGACCATCCCCGCCCGCCGCAAGGCCAGCCGACGCGACCCGCGTGTCCGCGCGACGATCGCGCTGCGCGCCGCGCAGCTCATGTACCACCGCGAAGAGACCGAGTACTTCACCGCCAAACGCAAGGCCGCACGCCACCTGGGCATCGACTGGAAACACAGCCCCCAGGACCTGCCCAGCAATGCCGAGATCCGCGAACGCATCCACACCCTCGCGTCCATGGTCGAGGGCGAGCAGCGCGGGGACGACCTGCGCCAGATGCGCCTGCTCGCGCTGCGTCACCTCCGTCTGCTCGAGCCCTTCCGCCCCCGGCTGATCGGCTCCACTCTCACTGGCCATACCCGCAAGGGCTCCGACATCGACCTGCACGTCTTCACCGATCGGCTCAGCGCAATCACCGACCTGCTCGACGACCACGCCCTGCCCTACCGCGTTGAGCACAAACCCGTCCGCAAGCACAACCACACCACGGTCTACACCCACATCCATATCGACGACCGCTTCCCCGTCGAGCTCACGGTCTACACCGAGGCCCAGCACCGCACCGTGTTTCGCAGCTCGATCACGGGCAAGCCCATCGAACGCGCGAACCGCAAAGCGTTTGAAAAACAGATGGGCGAGTGGTACCCGGATATCGACCTCGACACAGAAATCAGTACAGACGACGGTGCAGCATGTGATGATACCCATCGGCTGTCGGTGTACCGCCTGCTGCTGGGGCCGTTGGAGCACGTCAAGCAAGACCCGCGTTGGCACCCCGAGGGTGATGCGCTATACCACAGTCTGCAGGTGTTCGAGCTGGCGCGTGCGTCGCGGGGCTGGGATGTTGAGTTCTGCGAGGCGGCGCTGCTGCATGATGTAGGCAAGGCGATCCAGCGGGACGACCACGTCGCGGCGGGCGTCGATGCGCTGATGGGTGTCGCGTCCGAGCGGGTCGTGACGCTGGTCGCGTACCACATGACCGCCCACGCGTACCGCGACGGCTCGCTGGGCGCACGCACACGCCGACGTCTGGAGGCGCTCGACGACTTCGAGGACCTGCTGGAGCTGAGCACGCTCGACCAAGCGGGCCGACGCCGCGGCGCGCAGGTGTGTACGGTCGAGCAGGCGCTGCACTGGCTGGCGGAGCAAGGGGCGTAGCGCCTCACTCACGGATCATGATGCCCGCCGATAACACGCGTCGGCCCGCCCGATAACAAGCGGGCAGACACGGCTGGCGGCGCGGACCGGCCCGGACCGAAGAGCTAGGGAGTACCGCAAACCTCCAGGAGCAGCGCGATGGCGACCATGACGATGCGGCAATGGAAACAGGCGCTGGGCGAGCACATCGCCCTTGAGCAGGTGCCCCGCGAGACCGGCCTGCCCTCGATGCAGATCATCCGCGCCGTCAACCAGGGCGAGCTCCGCATGCACACCTTCCGCGCCAGCGACGGCCGGGTCTTCCGCGTCGTGCGCCGGAGCGACCTGCAGGCCTACCGCGACCGGCTGGCCAACCCGCTGCCCGAGGTGACGATGGAGGGCATGAAGCGTGCCTTCCTGGAGATGGCCGAGGCCTAGCGGCAAGCCGCAAAACGATGCGTGACCGAGCGGTCCGCGGCGCGTCTGGTGGGACGCCCCGGGCCGTGTTTTTTCAATAACTTGAGCCGACGAGGCGTGACCGACACGGCTTCAGGGTTACCCAATAGCCTCGCCCCATCCGAGACGACAATGGCGTTCATCGGGTAGTGATTCCCGGCGCGGCCGGTGGACTGAATGTCACAAGGGCTATAGACCGAAAGGTAATCGCCATGCGACTCACTGACGGCCAGACCGCAGAACACCCGGCCTGACAGGCCGGGTCTATCCAGTCATCATCAATCGACGATCCTTACTAGCACCTCTGAATACCTAGAGCGCTGCTTGATTGAAAAGACAAGATAACGCGTTACGAAATTTTTTTACAAAAATAGGCTAACCCGTGCCACCCGTATGTCACCGGGGGTCGCCATACTGCTGCCTCGGCCTCCGGCCTATCGCATGTGCTATTGAGCCGGGTCCGGGCCCACCCTTCTTAGGAGCAGCGATGTCATCTTCGTTTTCACTTCAGCCGTCGCCTCGGATCATTTCCTGCTGCGTTATTGTATTGCTGGGACTCAATTGGCCTGCCCTCGCACAGCCGGCCCCCGAGCAACCCACGGAGGCAGAGCGTCTGCGGCAAGAAGCCGCCCGTATGATAGAAGAAGCAGAGGCGCTCGAAGCCCAGTCGCAACGCCCGACACAGGCAGAAATCGATGCGCTTCTCAACCAGATTGAAGAAAATCAAAACGCATCCGATCAACTCCAGCAAGAAAAACTGGACCTGCAGCAGCAACTCCAACAGGCGCTCGGCGGGACCGGTATCGCCCAGATGGATTTTGAGGATATCACTCCCAAACCCGTACCCGACGACGTCCCTTTCGCAAGATGGCGCAACCTTCTGATCCTCAACAAAGGTTACTTCGTATTCGATATGCGGATCATCGAACCGAAGATGCGCGTTTACTTTGATATCGGCGATGATGATGAAGACGAAGTCGATATCTTCCGTGACGGCAACCTATCGGCCACGATCAATGTGTTCGAGGTCCGGCTCACCCGTTACTTCTTCGACGAAACCCGTCTTGGCTACGATGTTGACGGCAATGGCAAACTGGTCGATCGGTCCCCGGTTTCGTGGGGGTTCAATGCAGGCGCGGGTATCGGCATCCCCGCACAAGACAGCGAAGATGGGATGACCTCGGCCTCGAACGCCCCGGTAGTCGTGTTTACCATCGGCATCTTTCTGGAGATTGACCTCACCAACCTGGATGCAGACGAACGAAAAGCGATCA
Source organism: Phycisphaerales bacterium JB063 (assembly GCA_044439905.1). Classification (GTDB taxonomy): domain Bacteria; phylum Planctomycetota; class Phycisphaerae; order Phycisphaerales; family Phycisphaeraceae; genus JAHQVV01. Next base: position 22,996 of record JBITAC010000010.1, read on the forward strand.
GCAACATCATCGGTAACAACAACCCCTTTTCGTCGATCGAAGGCGCGTCGGCCGGGGCGACCGTGGGTGTCGAGCTCGGCTATGCGATCGGGTTCTCGGCGGATGAGATGCTGGAGGATGTTGACGACGGTGCGTTGTACTTCGGCCTGACCTTCCACGTCCCGTTCTGAGTTGCGGGCCAAGCATCGCCACACTGACGTGCCCTTGGAGACTTTGCACGTTCGCCCCGCCGGGGCGCAGCATCCGCTGCGCCCCGGCCGTTTTGTGCTAGGCCGCCAGCCCAACGAACTCACCAACGGGCACACTACACAACCCATGCGTAGCTAGCTACAATCTTGCCCACCTCTCGCCATGCTGCATCGCCGTCTCACCCCACTCCGGGAGCACTCACCTTGAACGCACGCGAAGTCCGCAAGCTCATCACGATCGACGACCTCCACACCAACTGCAAGCCCGGCAAGCGCGGGTGCTGGCTCTGGACCGGACCGCTTCACAGCGATGGCTACGGCGCGTGGAACACCGCGGGCAAGCAGGTCAAGGCCCACCGCGCGTCCTACCTGCTCCAGGTCGGGCCGATCCCGCGCAAACGATTCGTCATCCACACCTGCAGCAACAAACGCTGTGTCAACCCCGACCACCTCAAGCTCGTCACCCACAAGACACTCCACCAGCACAATGCCGAGCAGGGCCACGTCGCACGCGGCGAACGCAACGGTTTTGCCACGCTGACCGCCAAAGATGTCCGACGCATCCGCAAGCTCGCCAAGACCGGCAAGTACCCCCACCGCACCATCGGCGACATGGTCGGCTGCCACCAGACCAACGTCACCCGCATCCTCAACGGGCAGTACTGGTCACACCTCAAGTAGCACCACCCCACGCCCGCCAAACGAGTGACATCAACACCACGGTTTAGCCGTCGCCCAAAGGGCACGCGTCCGCGGCGCTCGATCTCACACGCCGCACGTTGGGCGACGGCTAAACGTGAAACGTTTTCAGTCATTGACCGCGCAGCATCGAAAACCCGCAGCACCGGGCGATTTCGGATTAGCTGGGGAACAACTCGGGGTCGGGCGCGGGGCTGGCGGCGGGGTTCACGATGGGCATCGCGCTGTCATAGGTGCGCAGCGTGACGATGAGGTCGCGCCAGGCGGTGCGAGCGTTCTCCAGGCCCGCGCCGTCTTCGGAGCCGCGCAGGGTGGCCTTGAAGGTATCAATCTGGCCCGCAAGTTCTCGGCTATAGCCCGCCTGGCCCGCAAGTTCAACGATCTGGCTGAGCGACTGGCTGATTCGGCGGGACTGCTGCGACGACAGCCGGGGGTTGTCGAGTGTCTGCTGCACGATGCGGAACTGGAACCCGATATGGAAGCTGAGCTGCGCCTCCACCCCTAGCTCGCGGGTGATCGCCTCGCGGGCCTGCGTGACCAGCACCTCGGCACAGGCGCGGTAATCGGGCATGCCCCCCTCGGGCAGCGCGCTGATGAGGTCCGCGTTGAGCGTGAGGTCGGCGAACGTCTCACGCAGGATCTCACGTTTTTCTTCGCTCAGCCCGTCGCCCGCCGCGACCGAGATCAGCGCGTCGGTCGCGCTGTAGCCGGCCGCGAAGGCATAGAACTTCACGCCATGCGCCCGCTTCACGCCGTTCTCCGCCTGCTCCAATCGACGCATCGCGATCTCAAACGCGTCCTGCGCATCGTAGTACGAGAATGCTTCGAGATACTCATGACCGCGGCGCTGCAGATCGAGCATGTCGGTGTACGCCTCGCCGCCAAACGTCTGGAGCTCCTGCATCGAAAAAGTGCGCGTCATCGCCCGCTCGAGCTTGTCACCCGCCTGCACCGCGAGGAACCCGCGCGAGGCCTGAGACCGGGCGAACTGGTAATCCGATACCGCGCGGCGAAACTCGCGCTGCGCTTCGATCAACTGCTCGATCTCTTCGCCCGCCAGCGCCGCCTCGCCCGCGGCAAACGCTTCCTCGGCCAGCGCCCAGTCGGGCGGCGCCCAGCGCATCGCATCGTCCGCCATCGCCTCTTGCCGTGCGTTCTCCGCCTCGGTGCGCAGCGCCTCGGCCTGCCCACGCGCATCGAGCTGTTCCATGTGTTCATAGACCGCCGAGTCCAACGCCCCGGCCGTCTGCCCGATCTCGCGGTACGCCCGGAACGCCTGATCAAACTCGCCCGCCTCGTAAGCGGCCTCCGCCTCCGCGACCAACCCGAGCAGCGCCGCGTAGGGCTCCGCCAAGGCGTCAGGGATCGTTGTGTGCTTGAGCTGATCGACCCTCGGCATGGCCTGGTCCCGCACCGAGATCACCGCGTCCTCGGTCCGCTGCGGTGACTGCGGCTGCGGGTCGGGCTGCTGCGCAGCCGCGGTGCCGGATGCGCCGCCGTCGACCCCGCCACCGGGCGTCAACTCCGCGAGTTTTTCTTCATGCTGATTCGACGCAGCCTGCATCGCGAAGAACCCCGCCACGAAGAGGCCGACCAGCAGCACGACCCCCACACCGATGATCATCGGGTCGGGCCCGCCACGTTTTTTGCGCCGGCGTCGCGTGGGGGTGTCGGACCAGATCGCTTCGATATCGTGGGGGTCGTGCTCGCCTGTTTCATCTGTCTGTGAATCGTCGTGCATCGCTTGGGAACTACTCGTTGCGTGGTGGGGGGCAGGGCCGAGTGTCTCGGTGGGGTCGTGCTCGGAGGTGAGGCCATCGGGGATCGGCCGAAGCGCAGCGGCCCCGGCATTGGCGTTTGTGTGGGGCGCTGCGCCGGGGCCCGTTGGCCGGGCGGGGGTCGCGGGCGTCGGCGACGCAGCGCGGACACGCGGAGGCGGCGGCGACGCACCACGCCCCTGCGCGATCGCCGCCTCCGCCACGGCGCGTTCTTCTTCCGTCGTATACGCCAAACCCAGGCGGTCGACCGCTTCGGGCAGCATCAGCCCCGCCTCGCACTTGGGGCACTGCTTCGCGTGGGGCGCGACCGCCGCGCCGCACGCGTGGCACTTGCCCAGCAAACGCGACACGCCGGGCACCTCGATCGCTGGCATCCAGAACTGGTGCGTCGTCGGCCCACGCACCGGCGTCTGCGGCTTGATCCGCCCCGCCATCACCTGATGCTTCAGCACCTCTGCGCTGAAGCCCGGCATGAACGGCTTGGCTTCATCTCGCACAAACCAGGGCCCCATCGCCAGCTGCGTCGCCTGTCGGCTCAACGGCTCAAACAAACCCCCGCACGCCTCACAGCGGGCCGGGTCCGACTGCGTGTTTCCGCAATAGGGGCAGCAAACATCGGCCACAGGGGGCTCCATCTAAAAAGTCAGGTCCAACCGATCGAGCCGGGCGCTGTCACAACAGACACGGCCAGCAAGGCCAAACGGGGCAACCCACCGGCCGATTGCATCAACAATATCGGCCGGATTGCGGGATAAGGGCTAGGCGGGGACCCGCATCGCCGATAGTATAAGGGACCCGCCCGCCTGATAGAAGTACTCAAAACCGACAACGGAGACCTTCGATGACCCTACCGCGCACCGGCTGGCTCGCCACCTTCCTGTTGGCGATCACGCTAAGCACACTGCTCGCGCCCGCATCGTCCGCCCAGGACACACGCGAGATCGACATCATCGAAACACTCGGCGAAGAGCAGGTCGCCGCCCGCGAAGCACGCGAGCAGGCCGCCGCCGAACGCGAGCACCGCCAACGCCTCGAAGAGCAGTCCCAACTCCGACAGGCCTTCCAGGAATACCTCGGCGTTGCACGCCGCACCGCGACCCAGGCCGTCCGAGCCAAAGCCGCCCGGGCCGACGCCCAGCAGGTCATGCTGCTCCGCGAGCAGGCCCGCGAGATCATCGACCGCGACGGGCTCACCAAAGCCATGGTCCAGGCCGAGCTCGACCCCATCTACGAACGCCTCGAAGAGCTCCTGGTCCCCACCCAGGAACAGCTCTACGCCGTCAACCCCCAGCTCCTCGAACTCCGGCGACGCATCGCGCCCGGCAGCGGAACCGAAGTCCTCTGGATCGAAGAAATCGCCATCCAGTACGCACTCGCCACCGACGACCGCGAACGCGAGGTCGTCGCCGGCAACGTCGCACAACGCGACCCCAACCAGTTCGACACCACCGCCGGCGAAGCCGACGGCATCGACCTGTGCAACCGCCGTCGCATGGTCCTCGGCCTCAACCCCCTCGCCGTTGATCACAAGCTCATCCTGGCCGGACGCGACCACTCCAACGACATGGTCACCCTCGGCTTCTTCGCACACTCCTCGCCCGTCCCCGGCAAAGAAACACCCTGGAAACGCGCCGAAAACTTCGGCACCACCGCCTCGGGTGAAAACATCGCCGCGGGCTACGGCAGCGAAACACAGGCCACCATGGGCTGGTGGTACTCCCCAGGCCACCTCAAAAACATGATGGGCCAAGGGCACAACCGCATCGGCCTGGGCACACACCAGCAACACTACACCCAACTCTTCGGCCGCTAAACAAACACACAACTCGATCCCCCCCCGGACTGCCCGCTTCAGCGGGCAGTCTTTTTTTACCCCCCCTCCCAATCCCAACCCCCACCCTTCCCCAACCCCACACCACCCCGTACACTAAGGAAGTCCCCTACCCTCTCCCCGCCTCCACTCGGAGCCCGAGCTTGCCCGATCAACGCCCCCCCGCCCGCACAATCCCCTGCCCAACAGCCCGGCCCGGCTTCACCCTCGTCGAACTCCTCGTCGTCATCGCCATCATCGCACTCCTCATCGCCATCCTCATGCCCGCCCTCGCCACCGGACGCCGCGCCGCGCAGCTCGCCCAGTCCCTCTCCAACCTCCGACAGATCGGCATCGCCTCCAGCGCCTACGCCGCCGACAACGACAGCTCGCCCCCCTTCGTCCCCACCGGCGAGGGCTTCAGCTCAACCGTCTACACCGCCGGATGGTGTACCTGGTCCTTCGGCGGAAAGTTCAACGACCCCTACTGGGCCACACGATCCGGCGGCATCTTCGACCTCGCACCCGACGCAAGACCCATCAACGCCTACGTCTACAGCGAAAAAATACACCCCCCCGTCACCGGCACCCTCGGCTACTCCGGCCACGAACGACCCGCCAACGAATCACAACGCCAGGCAAACCTCGAGCTCGAAGTCTTCCGCTCACCCCGCGACATCGCCACCATGCAACGCACCTGGCCCAACCCCACCCAAGGCGTCAGCAGCTACGACGACGTCGGCACCTCCTACCACTCCAACAAAAAATGGGTCCTCCAGTTCCGCGAGCAGGGCCTCAACATCGACGACGCCTTCGAACGCGGGCACCGCGCCTTCAGAAACACCAACGGCATCGACCCCTCACGCTTCGTCCTCTACCACGACCAGGTCGCCGACGTCATCCTCACCCCCTGGTCCTCTGGCCTACCCGTCGTCAACGCCGACTTCGGCCGCGAAAACCAGTCCGCCATGACCTACTTCGACGGCCACGCCAACCTCGCCGAGATCGAGCCCAACCAAGCCACCGGCGACGACTACACCTTCACCATCGAAGACCACTCTCCCCCGTGGGGGGGGGGGGGGGGGGGGGGGGGGGGGGGGGGCGGGGGGGGGGGGGGGGCGGGGGCGCGGGGCGGCCGGGGGGGGGGGCGGGGGGGCGGGGGGGGGGCGCGGGGGCGGGGGGGGCGGGGGGGGGGCGGGGGGGGGGGGGGGGTGGGGGGCGCGGCGGGCCGGCCCGCCGCCCCGCGGGCGGTGTGCCCCCCCCCCCCCCCCCCCCGCCCCCCCCCCCCC